>NZ_JAAFYV010000002.1:0-253686 GCF_011770055.1 Rhodococcus sp. B10
TATAAGAGACAGGGTGCAACAGGAGCTCTCGGCAACGTCGCGTCGACGCCCGAGCTGCAGAAGGCCGTCGACGCTCTTCCTCCGGCGACCGAGGACCCCGCGACCGGCGGGCCTGCACTGCGCACCGCCGATCCGCACTTCCGACTCTCACGCCTGCTGAAGCCCGTGCGGTGGCTTCTGACGATCGTCGTCGTCCTGCTCGCGCTGGATTCGCTGTCGTCGATCGCGTTCCCGTCGATCGTGCGGTACGCCGTCGACTCCGGCGTCGCCCGGGGCGATTCCGGCGCACTGTGGGTGGCCACCGGAATAGGCGTCGTGCTGGCCGTCGTGGGGTGGTTCGTCATCTGCGCGACGACCGTCGTCACGGCCCGCGCGGGCGAACGCGTGCTGTTCGGTCTTCGCGTGCGTAGCTACGCGCACATCCAGCGTCTCGGCCTCGACTACTACGAACGCGAACTGTCCGGTCGCATCATGACGCGCATGACCACCGACGTCGACGCACTGTCCTCGTTCATCCAGACGGGCGCGTCGACCGCCGTGGTCAGTCTGATCACCGTCCTCGGCATCTCTGCCGCGTTGCTGATCACCGATCCGACTCTCGGGCTCGTCGCGCTCGCCGTGGTCCCGCCGCTGATCGTGGCCATCCTCGTCTTCCGCAAGGTCTCCTCGGCGGCGTATTCGGCATCCCGCGAGCGCATCTCGGCGGTCAACGCGGATTTCCAGGAGAACATCGCGGGTCTGCGCTCGGCGCAGGCGTACCGGCGCGAGGAGTTCGCCGCCGAACGATTCTCCGAACGTGCCGACCGCTATCGCCGCAGCCGCATGCGCTCCCAACGCGCGATCTCGGTGTTCTTCCCGTTCATCACGTTCCTCTCCGATCTCGCGCTGGCGCTCGTCGTCCTCGTCGGCGCGCATCAGGTCGCGACCGGGGAAACCTCGGCAGGCACGCTCGTCGCGTTCGTGCTGTACCTCGGGTTGCTGTTCGGGCCCATCCAGCAGCTTTCCCAGGTGTTCGACGGCTACCAGCAGGCCAGTGTCGGCGTCCGCCGCATCGGAGATCTTCTGCGCACTCCGAGTTCGATCGAGACCGCGTCGTCGGGTGACGTCGTCGAAATCGAGAACGGGCATCTCCGCAGTGACATTCGTCTCGACGACGTGGGCTTCCGATATGGCGGCGCGGACACCGAAGCGCTGCGTGAGGTCAATCTCACAATCGAGCACGGTACGACCGTCGCCCTCGTCGGCCAGACCGGCGCGGGCAAGTCGACGGTCGTCAAACTGCTCGCCCGGTTCTACGATCCGACGTCCGGATCGGTCCGCGTCGGAGGCACGGATCTTCGGCGCTATCGGCTCGCCGATTACCGAAGCAGGCTGGGCGTCGTGCCGCAAGAAGCGCACCTGTTCACCGGAGATGTCGCGAGCAACATCTCCTACGGAAAGCCCGACGCGAGCCGCGAGCAAATCGAGTCCGCGGCACGAGCGGTCGGCGCTCTCGACACCATCGCTGCACTTCCGAGCGGTATGCACCAGCCCGTCGGCGAGCGAGGGCAAGGTCTGTCGGCCGGGCAGAGGCAACTGATCGCCCTGGCCCGAGCGGAACTCGTCGACCCGGATCTGCTGCTCCTCGACGAAGCGACGGCCACCCTCGACCCGGCCACCGAACGCAAGGTCCTCGCCGCGAGCACTGCCGTCGCACGCAAGCGCACGGCGGTCGTCGTCGCACACCGACTGGCCACCGCGGCACGGGCGGATCTGATCGTCGTCGTCGACGCAGGCCGGATCGTAGAGGTCGGCACACACGCGGATCTGCGGGCCCGAGAGGGCCACTACGCGCGGCTGTGGGATGCGGCCGAAACACGCGGCGGGAATAATCCGATACACCAAGGAGTCGTCAGCAGAGAAGCCGACAGTTACTCGTGAGTACATACCACAGCTATGTCCCGGACGGCGGTAACTCATCGACGAGGTCTAGCCTGGACAAGTACGCGCGCTGATCGGGAACGAAGAGAAGAGAAGAGGCGAACTACTGCCGTGAGCAGCAGCTCTACTACCCAATTCGGACAAAACCAATGGCTGGTCGACGAGATGTACCAGCGATTCAAGGAAGACCCGTCTTCTGTCGACGCAAGTTGGCACGAATTCCTGACCGACTACGATCCGGACGCGCCCGCGGGTGACGACACCGCGTCGGCTCCGAACGGCAGTACAGCGCAGGGCAACGGCAAGACTCCCCCGGCCCCTCCCGCTCCCCCGGCGAAGGCTGCACCGAAAGCGGACGCTCCCAAGGCCGAAGCGCCGAAGACAGCGGCTCCCAAGGCAGAGGCACCCAAGGCGGAGCCGTCCAAGCCCGCTCCCACGGCGAAGCCCGCGACGTCCAAGGCTGCAGGCGCCAATCAGACCGCGGCCCCGGCGAAGCCCGCCGCCACCACGAACGAAGAGTCGAGCAAGGTTCTCCGCGGCGCCGCTGCTGCCGTCGCCAAGAACATGTCCGCGTCGCTGCAGATCCCGACCGCGACCAGCGTTCGTGCGATCCCGGCGAAGCTGATGGTCGACAACCGCCTCGTCATCAACAACCATCTCGCTCGCACGCGCGGCGGCAAGATCTCGTTCACGCACCTGCTCGGCTACGCCATCGTGCAGGCCGTGAAGGCGTTCCCCAACATGAACCGCCACTTCGCCGAGGTCGACGGCAAGCCCAACGCCGTCACCCCCGCGTCGACCAACCTCGGTCTCGCCATCGACCTTCCTGGCAAGGACGGCAACCGCTCGCTCGTCGTCGCCGCGATCAAGAACACGCAGGACCACACGTTCACGCAGTTCTACAACGCGTACGAGGACATCGTCCGTCGTGCACGCGACGGCAAGCTGACGGGTGAGGACTTCCAGGGCGTCACCATCTCGCTGACGAACCCCGGCGGCATCGGCACCGTCCACTCCGTCCCGCGCCTGATGAACGGCCAGGGCGCCATCATCGGTGCAGGTGCCATGGAGTACCCGGCCGAGTTCCAGGGCTCGTCCGACGAACGCCTCGCCGAACTGGGCGTCGGCAAGCTGATGACGCTGACGTCGACGTACGACCACCGGATCATCCAGGGTGCCGAGTCGGGCGACTTCCTGCGCACGATCCACAAGCTCCTGATCAGCGACGAGTTCTACGACGAGATCTTCCACTCGCTGAAGATCCCGTACGAGCCCATCCGCTGGCGCAAGGATCTGCCCGAGGGCACGGTCGACAAGAACACGCGCGTCCTCGAACTGATCGCGGCGTACCGCAACCGCGGCCATCTGATGGCCGACACCGACCCGTTGCAGTTCACCAAGGACAAGTTCCGGATGCACCCGGATCTCGACGTGATCAGCCACGACCTGACGCTGTGGGACCTCGACCGTGAATTCAAGGTCGGCGGATTCCACGGCAAGGACAAGATGAAGCTGCGCGACGTGCTCAGCGTGCTGCGCGACTCCTACTGCCGCCACGTGGGCGTCGAGTACACCCACATCCTCGAGACCGACCAGGTCGGTTGGCTGCAGGAACGCGTCGAGGCCACACACGTCAAACCGACTGTGGCGCAACAGAAGTACATCCTCAGCAAGCTCAACGCCGCCGAGGCGTTCGAGACCTTCCTTCAGACCAAGTACGTCGGCCAGAAGCGCTTCTCGCTCGAAGGTGCCGAGTCGGTCATCCCGATGATGGACGCCGTCATCGACCAGGCCGCCGAGCACGCCCTCGACGAGGTCGTCATCGGCATGCCGCACCGCGGCCGCCTGAACGTTCTGGCGAACATCGTCGGCAAGCCGTACTCGAAGATCTTCACCGAGTTCGAGGGCAACATGAACCCGGCGGCCGCTCACGGCTCCGGCGACGTGAAGTACCACCTCGGCGCCGAAGGCACCTACATCCAGATGTTCGGCGAGAACGACATCGCCGTCTCGCTGACCGCGAACCCGTCGCACCTCGAGGCCGTCGACCCGGTCCTCGAAGGCCTCGTTCGCGCGAAGCAGGATCTGCTGGACAAGGGACCGGGCGAAGGTGGCTTCTCGGTTCTGCCCCTGATGCTCCACGGCGACGCGGCATTCGCGGGCCAGGGCGTCGTGGCGGAAACGCTGAACCTCGCGCTGCTGCGCGGCTACCGCACCGGTGGCACCGTGCACATCGTCGTCAACAACCAGGTCGGCTTCACCACTGCTCCCGAGCACTCGCGCTCGTCCGAGTACTGCACCGACGTCGCGAAGATGATCGGCGCGCCGATCTTCCACGTGAACGGCGACGACCCCGAGGCGTGCGTCCGCGTCGCCCAGCTGGCCGTCGACTTCCGTGAGAAGTTCAACAAGGACGTCGTCATCGACATGATCTGCTACCGCAGGCGTGGCCACAACGAGGGCGACGACCCGTCGATGACGCAGCCGGCGATGTACGACCTGATCGACACCAAGCGCAGCGTTCGCAAGAGCTACACCGAAGCTCTCATCGGCCGCGGTGACATCTCCCTGAAGGAAGCGGAAGACGCACTCCGCGACTACCAGGGCCAGCTCGAACGCGTCTTCAACGAGGTGCGCGAACTCGAGAAGTTCACCCCCGAGCCCAGCGAGTCGGTCGAGCTCGATCAGCAGCTGCCGGCCAAGCTGACCACGGCCATCGACAAGTCGATCCTGCATCGCATCGGCGACGCCCACCTCGAGGTCCCCGAAGGCTTCAACGTGCACCCGCGCGTCAAGCCCGTCCTCGAGAAGCGTCGCGAGATGGCGTACGAAGGCAAGATCGACTGGGCCTTCGGCGAGCTGCTCGCTCTCGGATCGCTCGTCGACGAGGGCACGAACATCCGCTTCTCCGGCCAGGACACGCGTCGCGGCACGTTCACGCAGCGTCACTCGGTCATCATCGACCGCAAGACCGGCGCCGAGTACACCCCGCTGCACAACATCGGCAGCGAGAACCCCGGCAAGTTCATGGTCTACGACTCCGCACTCAGCGAGTTCGCGGCCGTCGGCTTCGAGTACGGCTACTCCGTGGGCAACCCGGACGCACTCGTCATGTGGGAGGCGCAGTTCGGCGATTTCGTCAACGGAGCCCAGTCGATCATCGACGAGTTCATCTCGTCCGGTGAGGCCAAGTGGGGACAGCTGTCCGACGTCGTGCTGCTGCTGCCGCACGGCCACGAAGGCCAGGGACCGGACCACACGTCCGGCCGTATCGAGCGCTTCCTGACGCTGTGCGCCGAGGGTTCGATGACCGTCGCCGTTCCGTCGACGCCTGCGAACTACTTCCACCTGCTGCGTCGTCACGCACGCGATGGAATCCGTCGTCCGCTCGTCGTCTTCACTCCGAAGTCGATGCTGCGCAACAAGGCCGCGGTGTCCAACATCGAGGACTTCACCGACGGCAAGTTCCACTCGGTATTCGACGAGCCGACCTACGACACCGGCACCGGCGATCGCAGCAAGGTCAAGCGCGTCCTCATGGTCAGCGGCAAGCTCTACTACGAGCTGCTGGCGCGTAAGCAGAAGGACGGTCGCGACGACGTCGCCATCGTGCGTATCGAGCAGCTCTACCCGGTTCCGACGCGTCGGATCACCGAGGCGATCAAGAGCTACCCGAACGCCACCGAGTTCCGCTGGGTCCAGGAGGAGCCGGCCAACCAGGGTGCGTGGCCGTTCTTCGGCCTCGCGATGCCGGAACTCATGCCCGACGTGCTCAGCAACATCAAGCGCATCTCGCGTCGCGCCATGTCGGCCCCGTCCTCGGGTTCGAGCAAGGTCCACGCCGTGGAGCAGCTGGAGATCATCGACGAGGCCTTCTCGGGCGTCGGCGAGGACTGACAGTCACTTCTCGGAGCGAATGGCGCCTTCGGTCACTCACAGTGACCGAAGGCGCCATTCGGCGTTTCTAAGAACCTGCGCCCAGCAGCGTCGCGATCATCGTCGGCGCCAGGGCGACGGCAGGGAGCGCCCCTACTTCGAGGTCGATCAGCTCGTCGCGCGTGATCTTCGGGTCCTGCAGCCACGAAATGGTGGCTTCTTCGACGAACGCGATCCAGCCGCGGACGGCGAGTTCGGTGGTCGGGTTCGCGTCGACGTCGAGTTTGTGGAGATTCGCGACGGTCCGCTCGGCCATGGCACTGCGGGTCTCCTCGAACACCGCACGCATGTCGGGGTCGCCCGTCGCCGATCCCCGCAGCAGGGAAATGAACGTCTCCCGGTTCTCGGTGACGTAATCGACGTAGTTCGCGATGGAGTCACGCAGGATCTCGTACGGTTCGAGGCTCGTGTCCGGCGCGGTGCGTTCGAGCATTTCCCGGCTCGCTTCACGCACGATGGCCAGGTGGAAGTCCTGTTTCGACGAGAAGTAGTGGAACAGCAGCCCTCGGGATACGCCCGCCTGGTCGGCGATGTCTTCCACCGACACCTGTTCGAGAGGACGCTCGGACAGCATCTCGGTGCCCAGAGAGATCAACTGCGCACGACGCTCCTCGGGACTCATGCGCGTCCGCTTCACCACTGCGTTGTTCACACTCGCCATGAGACCAGCCTACTGAATGGTAGTCAATAACTATTGACTCACACTCAACAAGCTCTTACGCTCACTTGCATGAGTCTTTCGGTAACAGATACTTCCGAGCGCGTGACGGCGCCGCGCCAAGTCGACACCGTGATCATCGGCAGTGGATTCGCCGGGCTGGGTGCCGCGATCAAGCTGGCACAGAAGGGCAAGAGGAACTTCCTCGTCCTCGAGCGCGGTACCGACGTCGGTGGCACCTGGCGCGACAACACGTACCCGGGTGCGGCGTGCGACGTGCCGTCGCACCTGTACTCGTACTCGTTCGCGCTCAACCCGGACTGGTCTCGGTCGTTCTCGACCCAGCCGGAGATTCAGAAGTACATCTCGGCCGTCGCGCGTAGGTACGACGTTCTCGATCGGCACGTGTTCGGTTCCGACGTCAAGACCGTCGTCTGGAACGACGACACGAACCGGTGGGACATCACGGCCACCACGGGCGAATACTCGGCCAAGGTCGTCGTCACCGCTGTCGGCGCACTGTGCGAGCCGAACCTGCCCGACATCAAGGGCATCGAGAACTTCCAGGGCGACATCTTCCACTCGGCACAGTGGAACCACGACGTGTCGCTCGAAGGCAAGCGCGTCGCCGTCATCGGAACCGGAGCGTCGGCCATCCAGATCGTGCCGTCCATCGCCGACAAGGTGTCGCACCTCGACATCTACCAGCGCACTGCACCGTGGATCCTCCCGCGATTCGACCGCGAGTACACCGCACTCGAGAAGTTCGCGTTCAAGCGCATCCCCGGATTCCAGCGCCTGTCGCGCACCGGCATCTACGCCGCCCGCGAGACGCAGGTCGTCGGCCTCGCGAAGCAGCCGGCACTGATGAAGATCTTCGAGGTCATCGCGAAGCAGCAGATCAACAAGGGCATCAAGGACAAGGCCCTGCGCAAGAAGGTCACACCGAACTTCCGCATCGGCTGCAAGCGCATGCTGATCTCCAACGCGTACTACCCCGCCCTCGACCGCCCGAACGTCGACGTCGTCACCGACGGCATCGCGGAGGTCAAGGCGGGCTCGATCGTCACGAAGGACGGAACCGAGCGCGAGATCGACTCGCTCGTCGTCGCCACCGGTTTCCACGTCACCGACTCGCCGGCGTACCAGGGCATCTTCGGCAAGGGTGGCAAGACGCTGGCCCAGACGTTCGAGGAAGAGGGACAGCAGGGCTACAAAGGCTCCGCGGTCGCGGGCTTCCCCAACATGTTCTTCCTCGTCGGACCCAACACTGGTCTCGGCCACACGTCGATGGTCTACATGATCGAGTCGCAGCTCAACTACGTCATCGATGCCATCGACACGATCGACAAGCACGACATCGGCACCATCGAGGTGCGCAAGGACGTGCAGGACGAGTACAACGCCGACCTACAGGACAGGATGGCGAAGAGCGTCTGGATGAACGGCGGCTGCGCCAGCTGGTACCTCGACAAGCACGGCAACAACACGACGCTGTGGCCGGACTTCACGTTCCGCTTCCGTCAGCTGACCAAGAGGTTCGACCTGGCGGCGTACCGTAGCGTCGCAGTATCGGATCTTCCCACCCCGGTCGGTGATGTCGTCGCCGACTCCGAGAGCAAGGTAGCCGTACAGTGAGCGCTTTCGCAGGCAAGGTCGCCGTCGTCACGGGAGCCGGGTCCGGCATCGGACGTGCACTCGCACTGAATCTGGCCCAGCGTGGGGCCAAGCTCGCATTGTCCGACGTCGACGTCGCCGGGCTCGCCGAGACGGTCCGCCAGGTCGAGGCACTCGGCGGCGAGGTCGAATCGCAGTTCCTCGACGTGACGCAGCGCGAGACCGTACTCGACTACGCCGAGACCGTGAAAGCGCGTTTCGGCAAGGTCAACCAGATCTACAACAACGCCGGAATCGCCTACCACGGTGATGTCGAGAATTCGTCGTTCAAGGACATCGAGCGCATCGTCGACGTCGACTTCTGGGGAGTCGTCAACGGCACGAAGGCATTTCTGCCGCTCCTGCAGGAGTCGGGCGACGGGCACGTCGTCAACATCTCCAGCCTGTTCGGGCTCCTCGCGATGCCGTCGCAGGCCGCCTACAACGCCGCGAAGTTCGCGGTACGTGGCTTCAGCGAGGCGTTGCGAATGGAACTGCTGATCTCCAAGGCACCGGTGAAGATGACCGTCGTCCATCCCGGCGGCATCAAGACTGCCATCGCGCGCAACGCCACCGTCGCGGAGAACTACGACCAGGCGTCCGTCGCGAAGTTCTTCGACGCCAAGCTGGCGAAGACCACACCCGACCAAGCGGCCAAGACCATTCTGAAGGGCGTCGAGAAGGGCAAGGGCCGCGTTCTCATCGGTTCGGACGCCATCGCGTTGGACCTGTTCCAACGGATCACCGGGTCGAAGTATCAGCGGGTGGTCGCCGTCATCTCCAACCGCGTCATGCCCAGAAAGAAGTAGGACGATGAAGTCCTTCTACCTGCCCCTCCCGGTGGTCGCCGCGGCGCTGAAACCGTTCTACCGGTTGGCGCTCGACGCCCGGTTGCCGGTCTCGGTGCAGCGCCGGATCCTCGATCTGGCCGCGCCGCTGCAGACCATGCCCGACGGCGCCGTCAGCCTGAAGACGACGCTCGCGGGCCGTCCCGCCGAGCGGATCACCGTCGGAGCAACCGAGCGAAACACGGCCGTGCTGTACTTGCACGGTGGTGCGTACACGATCGGATCGATCGCGACGCACCGCTCGCTCGCGGCACACCTCGCGCGTGAATCAGCCAGTGCCGTCTACGTTCTCGACTACCGTCTGGCGCCCGAGAACCCGTACCCCGCCGGCCTGAACGACGCGGTCGCAGCGTTCCGCGAACTCGTCAAGGCACACGGGTACACACCGGACAGGATCGCCATCGCCGGTGATTCCGCGGGTGGCGGGCTGACCGTCGCAACGGCGCGGCATCTCGTCGACGACGGCGTGAAACCCGCTGCGCTCGGCCTCATCTCACCGTGGGTCGACCCCGGTGCACGCGACGCGCCGTTTCCCCGGGACATCGTCGTCAACACCGCGTGGTCCTTCGCGGCCGCGGAGGCCTACCTGGGCGACGGGGATCCCCTCGATCAGGGATTCGCGCCGCTGCACGGAGACCTGTCCGGCCTCCCGCCCATCGTCATGCACGTCGGCAAAGCCGAGGTGCTCTACTCGCAGATCGTGGATTTCCACGACCGGCTCCTGACGTCGGGCAACGAGGTCGAGTACGTCGAATACGAGAAGCTGTGGCACGTCGCGCATCTGCAGACCTCGATTCTGCGCGAAGCCGCCGAAGCAACCCGCCACCTCGGCGCGTTCCTCGGGGCGCGCCTGCGGTCGTCAGAGGTTGTGCTCCCCGAGCCAACGAGCAGCGACATCGCCTGACGACGCACCACCGCGGACCTCGCCGATCATGTCGGCGAGGTCTGCTGTCGTCAGCTCCCCTGCCACGACTGAAAACGACCGAATCTCGCTGTCGCTCAACACTCCGTCACGAAAAAGCGGTACGACATTTCGAGCCGCGAACACCTCGTCCGTATCCGTCAGCGCCGTAAGGTCTTTCGCGCCGGGGCCTGCCGACGCCGTCCGAATGATCCCGACCTGGGCCGAACCGTCGACCAGCGCGTCCACGACGCTCTCGTCGTCGGTCACCGTGTCGACGGACCCGAACGTGCAGCCGTAGCGCTGGGCCAGAACGTCCACCGCGGACGCGTCGGCCTCGGTGACGACGAGCGTCGAAGCGCCGCAGCGGGATGCGATGTCCGCCGCCGCGGTCGCGTCGGCGAAGGGGCCGGACGTCGTGACCGCGACGGCCTGCCTGTCCTCGGCCGTCGCGTAGTCCGTTACCGAAAGTCCCGCGGGCAAGGCCTTGTTCAGGTCGACGAACACGTCGTCGGCGCCGGTCGCGGTCGACGTGGAGTCGAACGAGACCAACAACTCGCCGGTGAGCTCGGGTACGACGTCGACATCGCCCTTGTCGAGCGCGGCGAGATAGTCCGAGCGATCGCCGATTCGGGTCTCCGTACGGACGTCTGCTCCCACCGAGCGCAACGCTCCGGCGTAGATCTCGGCCACGAGTTCGTCGCGGACGTCGTCAACCGACCCGACGACGATCGGCGACTGTTGTTCCGTCCCTCCGCACGCCACCGCGAGACAGGACAACAGAACGGACAGCGACACGGCGACGGGCGCTCGCAGGCCACGCACTTTCACGAACAACACTCCACTCCTACTGCACTGTGTCGGTGGTCGGGTTTACGGTTCTCGCACGCAGGGAAAAAAGGGGCGAACGAGATGATCACCGGGGCAACCTCAAGGCTAAGCTAGCCCCGATCACCATCGGTGAGCGTCGAGGCACCCACCCGGGCCGGTTCACACGCTGGAACAGATGGAAGGAACCCATGAACATCACCCGTACCACGCGCGCCTTGGCTGCGCTCACATTGTCGGCCCTGGCGTTGACCGCGTGCGGCGGCAATTCCGATCCACTGTCCAGCGGCGGCGGTGCAAGCAATGACGACCCGAATTCCATCATCGTCGGTTCGGCCAACTTCACCGAGTCGGAGACCATCGCCAACATCTACGCCGAGGTGCTGCGCGTCAACGGATTCGACGTGAGCACCACCCTCAACATCGGAAGCCGCGAGGCGTACATCCCGGCGGTCAAGGACGGGTCGATCGATCTGATCCCCGACTACACCGGCAACCTGCTGCAGTACCTCGACCCCGAAGCGACTGCAACCTCCGCCGAGGACGTCGAAGCCGCGCTTCCCGACGCACTCGGCTCCGAGCTGGCCATCACCGAGCCTGCACCCGCGGAGGACAAGGACGCCATCGTCGTCACCCGCGAGACGGCCGAGCGGTGGAATCTGAAGACCATCGCCGACCTGGCACCTCACTCGGCCGAGATCAGCATCGGCGCACCGCCCGAATTCCAGGAACGCGCGTACGGGCTGCCCGGCTTGAAGACCAACTACGGCGTCGACATCGACCCGAGCAAGTTCGTCCCGATCGCCGACGGCGGTGGCCCGGCAACCGTGGCCGCTCTCGCCGAAGGTCAGGTCACGGCTGCGGACATCTTCTCGACGTCGGCGTCCATCGCGGAGAACGACTTCGTCGTGCTCGAGGATCCCAAGTTCAACTTCGCAGCGCAGAACGTGGTGCCGGTGGTCAACGCCGGCAAGAATTCCGACAAGCTCACCGAGGTTCTGAACGCGATCTCGGCCAAGCTGACCACCGAGGGATTGCTGGCGCTCAACCAGTCCGTGTCCGGTGACACGAAGACAGAACCCGCCGCGGCAGCGAAGCAGTGGGTAGAGGAACAGGGACTGAGCACGCCCGTCAGCTGAGACCACCTCTGCCGACACACTTTCCGACCGATCGGAGCGCTCCACCCGTGATCACGTTCGAGAACGTCACCAAGCAGTATCCCGACGTAAGGGGTCGTTCCGCAGGCTCCACTCCCGGCGTCAGGGGTCGTTCCGCAGGCTCCACTCCCGGCGGCACCACTGCGGTGGACACGTTGAATCTGCAGATCGAACCGGAGTCGTTCACGGTCTTCGTCGGGCCGTCCGGCTGCGGCAAGACCACGTCGATGCGCATGATCAACCGAATGATCACACCGACGTCGGGCGTGATCACGGTGGACGGAAAGAACATCGCCGACACCGATGCCGTGGCACTGCGCCGCGGCATCGGCTACGTCATCCAGAGCGCCGGACTGCTCCCCCACCGAACCGTCGTCGACAATGTGGCGACGGTTCCGGTGCTGCGCGGCGAATCCCGTCGATCCGCGCGCAAAGCCGCGTTGACCGTGTTGGAGCGGGTCGGTCTCGATCCGGCGATGGCCTCGCGATACCCGGCCCAGTTGTCGGGCGGACAGCAGCAACGCGTAGGCGTCGCACGAGCACTCGCAGCCGATCCGCCGATTCTGTTGATGGACGAGCCGTTCAGCGCCGTCGACCCCGTCGTGCGCGAAGATCTGCAGACCGAGATGCTGCGCCTGCAGGCCGAATTGAAGAAGACCATCGTCTTCGTGACACACGACATCGACGAGGCAGTGCGGCTCGGCGATCGGATCGCCGTGTTCGGCACCGGCGGCCGTTTGCAGCAGTACGACCGGCCCGAGGTCGTACTTGCTTCTCCTGCAACGGATTTCGTGGCGTCGTTCGTCGGACGCGATCGGGGGTACCGCGGCCTGTCGTTCCGGACCGCAGACACCGTTCCACTGCACGACATCGAAACATCCACCGCGGACAACCTGAAAAATCTTCGGCTCGAACAGGGTCAGTGGGTCCTCGTGGTCACCGACGCGAACACGCCCCTCGGGTGGATCGACGTCACCGGCGTCGAGGGCATCCGCGCGGGCGACACCGTCGAGCGGAGCACCGCTGCCGGCGGGTCGCTGTTCACCGTCGGCGGAGATCTCCGACTGGCGCTCGACGCGGCCATCTCGTCACCGTCGGGCATCGGTGTCGCCGTCGACGACCAGGGTCGTGTCGCAGGTGGCATCGACGGTTCCGAGGTGCTGGAACACCTTGCAGCGCAACGTAGAGCCGAGGACCAGGACCGCAACAAGCACTACTTCGGCGACGCCCCGCTCGTCGGGGACGGGCTTCGCTGATGCGGTGGCTCGTCGACAACTTCGACGTCGTCCTCGATCTGACCAAGACCCACCTGTATCTTTCACTCGTTCCACTGCTGATCGGACTGGTCGTCGCGGTGCCGGTCGGAACGTTGATACGCAACGTGTCGTGGGTTCGTCGAATCACGTTGACCGCGGCCAGCATTGCGTTCACCATCCCGTCGTTGGCATTGTTCGTCACCATTCCGGCGATCATCGGGACGCGGGTACTCGATTCCGTCAACGTCGTCATCGCGCTCGCGGTGTACTCGACGGCCCTGCTCGTCCGCGCAGTACCGGAGGCGCTGGATTCCGTACCGGCTGCCGTCGTCGACTCCGCCGATGCAATGGGCTACACCCCGCTGCGTCGAGCGCTCGGCGTCGAACTGCCCCTGGCGCTTCCCGTCCTCGTCGCGAACGTGCGCGTCGTCGCGGTCACCAACATCTCGATGGTGTCCGTCGGATCGGTCATCGGTATCGGCGGTCTCGGCCAGTTGTTCACGCAGGGCTATCAACGTGACTATCCGGACCAGATTCTCGCCGGCATCATCTCGATCGTGTTCCTCGCGTTGGTCTTCGACGCGGCGCTGTACTTCGTGGGCCGTCGACTCACGCCGTGGACGCGCCTCGGGACGGCACCTGCGAAGCGGAAGGCCGCCAAGTGAACATCTTCTCCGGAGCGTTCTCGTACATATTCGACGCCACGAACTGGCAGGGCAGCACCGGAATCGGCGCGCGCATTCTCGAACACGTCTGGTACAGCCTGCTGGCCGTCGTCGTCTCGGCAGCGATCGCCGTTCCGATCGGACTGATCATCGGCCACGTCCGTCGTGGTGAGGTTGCCGTCGTCGGACTCGTCAATGCGCTGCGTTCGCTGCCGACGCTGGGTGTACTCGTCTTCCTCGTGTTGCTGATCGGTCTGGGGCTCGTGCCTCCGATCCTCGCACTCGTCCTGCTCGGCATTCCTCCGTTGCTCGCCGGAACGTACGCCGGTATCGCGAATGTCGACGACAACGTGGTCGACGCCGCCCGAGCAATGGGTATGACCGAGCTGCAGGTGCTGTTCCGGGTCGAGGTGCCCAATGCGCTGCCGCTGATCCTCGGAGGCCTGCGCAACTCGACGCTGCAGGTGATCGCAACCGCAACCGTCGCCGCATACGTGAACCTCGGCGGGCTCGGCCGCTACATCTTCGACGGTCTCGCGCTCTACCAGTACGACCGCGTCCTCGTCGGCGCCATCCTCGTCGCGGTGCTCGCTCTGGTGATCGACGGCCTGCTTGCCCTCGCCGTGTACGCCTCGGTCCCGGGGACGGGCCGTTTGCGCCGGCCGACCCAGCCCGGACCGAGGGCGCCCCGTGCTCACTCTGAGTGACCGAATGTGACATTCGGTCCCGAGCGGGGGGCGGGCCCGAGCAGGAGCGGCCCCGGATACGAAAGCACCCCGAGCCGTAGCCCTGTTGGGGGCGGCTCGGGGTGCTTCCCCCTACTGTCCTACGCGACGCCTTCTGCTCGCGCTGCTGCCGCAACTGCGTCCGCAACGGCCGGGGCGACACGCGGGTCGAGTGGGCTCGGGACAATTTTGTCCGTCGCCAACTCGTCGCCGAGAACCGAGAGGATTGCCTCGGCAGCGGCGAGCTTCATGCCTTCGGTGATGCGGCGTGCTCCGGCGTCGAGTGCGCCCTTGAACACGCCGGGGAAGGCGAGCACATTGTTGATCTGGTTCGGGAAGTCACTGCGTCCGGTCGCGACGATCGACGCGTACTGCGCCGCGCGGTCCGGGTGGATTTCCGGGTCCGGGTTGGACAGAGCGAAGACGATCGACTCGGGTGCCATGGACGCGATGAAGCTTTCGTCGATCTGGCCGGCCGAGACACCGAGGAACACGTCCGCTCCGGCGAGCGCATCAGCCGCGGTTCCGGTGACGCCGCGGGGGTTGGTGCGGGCTGCGAGCTCGGTCTTGACGATGTTCAGGTCGGTGCGATCGGAGGAGACGACGCCCTTCGAGTCGAGCACGACGACGTCGGACACGCCCGCGGCGAGAAGAATGTTCGCGCAGGCGACTCCTGCTGCACCTGCGCCCGAGATGACGACCTTCAGTCCTGCAGTGTCACGACCCTGCACCTTCGCTGCACCGTTGAGGGCAGCGAGGACGACGATGGCGGTGCCGTGCTGATCGTCGTGCATGACCGGGCAGTCCAAGGCTTCGACGACGCGTCGCTCGATCTCGAAGCAGCGCGGGGCGGAGATGTCCTCGAGGTTGACCGCGCCGAAGCTGTGGCGCAGACGCACGATGGTCTCGACGATCTCGTCGACGTCGTTGGTGTCGAGGACGATCGGGATGGAATTGAGTCCGGCGAAGTTCTTGAACAGCGCTGCCTTGCCTTCCATGACGGGAAGGGATGCGCGCGGGCCGATGTCGCCGAGGCCGAGGACGGCGGACCCGTCGGTGACGACGGCGACGAGACGGTCGGTCCAGGTGTACTGCTTGGCCAGCGCATCGTCCTGCGCGATGGCGCGGGACACCTGGGCGACACCGGGCGTGTAGGCGATGGACAGGTCGCGCTGCGTCTCGAGGGGTGCAGTCAGCTCGACGGAGAGCTTCCCACCGACGTGTCCGAGGAAGATTTCCTCCTCGGTGATGGCAGACAGATCAGCGGCGTTGTTGGTCGGTTGCGTCACAGTCGTCACGTTAATAGCTCCTCAGGAAAATTCATCTCTCTCGGCTACGCGCGACGCGTCGGAGAGATGATTCGAAAGAAGATGTCTCGGTGCGCGCCCTGGGTGGCTGCGTCTACCGAAAAACCAGGATGACGTGAGGCGGGTGAGCCGTCACGAACGAACGTGGCGCTGTAGCGCGCATGATCCCGGACAGCCTACGTCAGCCCCACCACTGAGTCCACAACAGCACCCCCGCGAGGGCGAACACCAGCAGCGATGCGATCACCGAGACAGCTCGTGCCCGATGGTCGGCGATGCGCTGGAGCACGATCGCAACGATCGCAGCCCCGATGTGCGATGCCACCGACACCGTGCCGGGTCCAGGAAATCCGCGTTGACTTCCCAGATACTGCGTGCCGACGACCACGACGGCCAACACGACGAGTCCCGCCGTGACTGCTCCACTCAGACCCCGAAGCAACCGTCATCCTCCTGTGGTGGTCGTGACTCGCGCGTCGGACTGCGCGACGAGCCGTTCGTACTGATCCACGGCCGTGGTGTGCTCACCGAGCCGCAGCGGCTTGTTGTCGCCGTGGTAGTCCGAGGACCCGGTGACGACGAGATCGAGTTCCTCGGCCAGCTCACGCAGGACACGCGTGTCGTTCTCGTCGTGATCGGCGTGTTCGACTTCGAGTCCGCCGAGTCCGAGAGGGACGAGGTCACGAATGTGCGCGAGGTCGAGCAGCCGTCCGCGAGTACGCGCTCGTGCATGCGCGACGACGCTGACGCCTCCTGCCGCGCGAATCATCTCGACGGCCGTGTCGAGCGGCGTGTCGATCTTCGCGACGTAGTACGGGCTGTCGGTCTTCAGCGGGCCGTCGAACGCCTCCTGCACGGACGCGACGGCACCCGCGTCGACGAGTGCGCGTGCGAGGTGCGGCCTTCCCGCCGACTCCCCCGTCGCCGCGAGAATCGCGTCGGGCTCGATCATCGGATAGTCGACGGCGAGACGCTCGGCCATGACGCGGATGCGGGCGACGCGTTCGGCGCGCAGCCTGCGTCGTTCGGCGGCGAACACCGGGTCCTCGGCGTCGAAAAGATACGCGAGCAGGTGCACCGCGACGGGATCGCCGTCCTCGCCGCGTCCCTCGCACGACATCTCCATCCCGCGCACGACGGTCAGGCCGTTTGGAGCAGCGGCGACGGCCTCGTCCCACCCCGCGGTGGTGTCGTGATCGGTCAGTGCGACGACGTCGAGACCCGCCTCGGCGGCGGCCCGCACCAATGCGGCGGGACTGTCGGTGCCATCGGACACGCGAGAATGGGTATGGAGGTCGATACGCACGAGTGCCAGTGTCTCAGGCGCCCGAGCCGTACATCTGTCAGGCGTACAGTTGCGCGTCGCGCGCCCCGGACCCGCGCCCGCTCGACACGAAAGAGAGCAGCCCATGCCATCGCTACCACCACGGCCGTCGCTACCGTCGCTGCATTCTCTTCGGCCGGCCTCCCGCGGGCAGGCGAGCGGGCCGAAGGTGCCTGTTCCGACGGCTCGCGCGATCGTCGACTGCGCCGTCTACGTCGACGGTCATCGGCTGCCGGGCAGGTTCACGCATTCGGCCGCGATTGCCGAGGTCCGGGGGCGCGGCGAGGGCTTCGTCTGGATCGGCCTGCACGCTCCCGACGAGGGCCAGATGACCGGCGTCGCCGAGCATTACGGCTTGCACGAACTCATGGTCGAAGATGCCGTGCAGGCCCATCAGCGCCCCAAGTTGGAGCGGTACGACGACATCGCCGTCCTGGTCCTGCGCACGGTCAGCTACGTCGAGCACGAGTCGGTGACGACGGCCAACGAGATCGTCGAGACCGGAGAGATCATGGTCTTCCTCGGGCGCGATTTCGTGCTGACGGTTCGGCACGGCGAACACTCGGGATTGTCCGGGGTCCGACGCGACCTCGAAGAGAACCCGGAGCGTCTGGCTCTCGGGCCGTCGGCGGTGCTGCACGCCGTCGCCGATCATGTCGTCGACCAGTATCTCGCGGTGACGTCGTCGATCGAACGCGACGTCGACGTCATGGAGGAGGAGGTCTTCTCCCCCGCTCACCATGTGCCGATCGAGAACATCTACATGCTCAAACGAGAAGTCGTCGAACTACGACGCTCGGTCAGCCCGTTGTCGACGCCGCTGAGCCAGCTCGTCCAGAGCGCCGACACGCCGGTCCCGAAAGCCGTGCGACGGTACCTGCGCGACGTGCTGGACCACCACACGACCGTCGCCGATCGGGTCGCGGAATTCGACGAGGTGCTCAGTTCCCTCGTCGACGCGGCGCTGGCTCGCGTGACGATGCAGCAGAACATGGACATGCGCAAGATCTCCGCGTGGGTCGCGATCGCCGCGGTACCGACGATGGTCGCGGGCATCTACGGCATGAACTTCGACAACATTCCCGAACTGCACTGGACGTACGGCTACTACCTCGTCCTGGGGGTGGTCGCGCTGTTCTGCGGAGGTCTGTTCAGGACCTTCCGCCGCAATCACTGGCTCTGACGCACGAACTACAGCGTCACGGCCGATCGGTTCGGGTCCCGGACGTCGACGCCTGCTTCGGCCCAGGCCTCGCGCAAGGCGTCGGCTCCGCGTAGACGCACCCACGCAGCTTCGGTTCCGGTGAGCGGTACGACCGACAGGAAGCGCACCGGATCCGCCGGTTCGGGCAGGGCGAGGTCGGCGACGTCGCTCGCACCGAGCAGGACCGCGGTGAACGGCGCGTTCACCCACAGGGGTTCACCGAGGTCGAGAAGTGCATCCTCGACGAGCACGAGCCCCTCGACCGCAGGCGACGCGGCCAACACCGCGAGCGTCTTGTGGACTCCCGACGCGACTCCCGCGCCCCCGACGAGCGTCAGGATCAGCTCGGCCCGTGGGCCGCGGTTGGGGTCCGCGACGAGCTCGTTCGGATCGGCCATCGGGTGCCGGGAGCAGCCGAGCGTCGCGTAACGAACCAGGTCGTCGCTGGTGCCGGCGAAACGCAACACGTCGAGGGGTTCGAGCCCGAGGAACGTCACCGACGCCGACGAGGGACTCTCGTCCCCGATCTCGGCGATGAGGTGTGCGCGTACGGACGGGATCACATCGCTCACGAAGTACATCCAACACCACAGGCGACCGGTAGCGTCGTGCGCGTGGTCTCTGTCCTCGCCGTCGCCGACGAAACGATCGAGAGTCTGTGGAGTGCCCAGGTTCGTTCGATGGACGTCGACCTCATCCTCGGAGCCGGGGATCTCCCGTTCGACTACCTCGAATACCTGACCGACGCGCTGAACGCCCCGTGCGTGTTCGTCCCGGGCAACCACGACCCGGATCTGACGGGTTATTCGGCAGGACGCGCAGGCTGGATGCGCGCCGGATTGCCGACGACGTGGCCCGGCCCGGTCGGGGCCGTCAACGCCGACCGCAAGATCGTTTCCGCGGCCGGTCTGCGCATCGCCGGCCTCGGCGGATCCATCCGCTACAACGGCGGGCCGAACCAGTGGACGCAACGCCAGCAACGGCGTCGAGGAAAATCGCTGACGCGTACGAAGACGTGGGCCCAGAAGGTCCGCGGTGATCAGCGCGGCGTCGACGTTCTGCTGACCCACAGTCCCCCGTTCAGTGTGGGCGACGGCACCGACCCGGCGCACGTCGGCTTCGACTGCCTGCACGACGTCACCCGCATCCTTCGGCCACAGATACTGCTGCACGGCCACATCCATCCGCACGGACAGACGCCCCAGGACCTTCGCCTGCACAGCTCCGACGTCGTCAACACCGTCGGATACACGTTGCTCGACATCGAGCCCGACGGGGAACGCAGAGAACACGCACCCACGATCGTGAGGCGACGCCATGGCACGTGACACCGGATTTCCTGCAGCCGACGCCGAGAACGATTTCACCCGGCAACGCCGTCGCGCCGACATCGCACGACTGGTCGGATGGCTGCGCCGTCAGCCCGACGACGTCAACACGATCCTGCCGTTCGACGAGGTCGTCGCTGCCCTCGGCAAGGTCGGCGAGCGGCACCTCGGCCTACAGGTGATTCGCGTCGACTCGATCGTCGGCAGCGTCGATCGGACGCGTGACTTCGACCGGTTCTTCCGTCCGACGTCCGCGCGCACCAGGGAACGCTGGCAGCGGCTCGCGGCGGCTCAGCGTCGGGGCGAAACGATGCCGCCGATCCAGGTGTATCGCATCGGTTCGATGCATTTCGTGCTCGACGGCCATCACCGCGTGTCGATCGCGTTCGCGATGCACCGGACGACGATCGACGCGTCCGTCACCGAGATCGTGACGCGAATCTCACCCGAGGGAATCACCCGTCGCGGCGACCTCCTCATCAAGGATCACCGACGGATCTTCCTGTCGCGCGTGCCTTTGACGGGCAAGGCGCGCGAGGCGGTCACCGTCACCGATCCGTACGACTACGCCGAGCTCAGCGAATCCGTCGAAGCGTGGGGGTTTCGGCTGATGCAGGAGGTGTCGGAGTTCGTCGACCGCGCCACCGTGGCCAGACGCTGGTTCGGCGAGGAATTTCTCCCCGTCGTGCGCATGGTCCGCGCGGCCGACATCCTCGAGGGCCGCACGGACGCCGAGGCCTATCTGTGGATGATCCGCGAGCGGTATCGCCTCGTGCGCGAGCACGTCTGGAACGACGAGATCGTCTCCGAACTGCGCGAGCGTGCGCAGCACACGCGAGGACGGTAGGTACTTGTCGGCTTTCGTCGCGGCGTCGAACCTGATAGGTAATAGATGCATATATCAAGCAATTGCATTTCTTTCTTTCGGTTCACGTAACGAGGTAGCTTTCATGTCCCGCCCCGGCCGGTTGCTCGTGCCTTCGCTCTGTTTCGTCGTGATGACTCTCGCTGTCCTACAGACCATGGTCATCCCCATCGTCGGAACCATCGGTAGCCAACTCCAGGTGAGCACGACGGCCGCCGGCTGGGTTCTGACGGCCAATCTGCTTGCTGCCGTCGTCGCAACGCCCGTCATCGGTCGGCTCGCCGACCTGTACGGCAAGCGGCCCGTTCTGATCGCCGTCATGGGACTCGTCCTGCTCGGCTCGCTGATCGCCGCGCTCACGCACTCGCTACCGCTGCTCATTCTCGGGCGTGTTCTGCAGGGCGTCTCGTATGCGCTGTTCCCCATCGCGCTGGCGGTGCTGCGCGACGAGATGCCACCCCGCAAGCTCGTCGGCGCGATGGCGATCCTGTCGGGCACGTTGGGCGTGGGCGGCGGATTCGGCCTCGTTCTGACCGGCCTGCTCACCGCCGCCGGCGCCGACTACCACCGCGTGTTCTGGCTGACGGTCGGCTTCGTCGCCGTCGCGATCACGCTCGCGTGGTTCGGCATCCCCGCTCGCCGACGCACCGGCTCGGGTTCCGTCGACTGGTGGGGTGCCGCGCTGCTCGCCGTCGCTCTCGTGCTGCTGTTCCTCGCGCTGACGCAGGGACGTACATGGGGTTGGGGTTCGTTGCCGACGCTGGGAAGCGCGATCGTCGGCGCCGTCGTCCTCGCCGGGTGGTGGGTGTTCGAGAACCGGATCACCGCTCCTCTCGTCGCACCTCGGATGCTGACGCACGGGCCGTTGCTCGCGACCAACGTCGCGACGCTGTTCGTCGGAATCGGCATGTTCGTGAATTTCCTGGCATGCAGCTACTTCGTGCAGACGCCGCGCGCAGTCGCGGGCTACGGGTTCACCGCCGATGTGCTCGCCGCCAGCGTCGTCTATCTGTTGCCGGGGGCGGTGGTCGGCGTCGTGGCAGCCACCGCGAGCGGGGCCCTGATTCGACGCTTCGGTCCGCGCCCGATTCTGATCTCCGGCGGCGTCGTCGGTTTCGTCGGCTTCGTGTTCTTCGTGTTCTTCCACGCCGCGACGTGGCAGGTGATCCTCGCGTCGTCGGTCATCAACGTGTTCGTCTCGCTTGCGTTCGCCGCGATCCCGAATCTCCTGATGGCCGAGGTGGCACCCGCGGACACCGGAATCGCCAACAGCGTCAACTCGATCGTCCGCACCGTCGGAACGTCCATCGCGAGTGCGGTGCTGACGACGATGCTCGCGACGTACACCCTTGCGGGCACATCGGTGCCGCGGGAGGCCGTCTACACCGCGGCCTTCGCCGTCGGCGCAGTGGCGTGCACGATAGTCACGTTGTCCGCCTTGGCGATTCGCGTACCCACGAAAACGATCGCCGAGCGCAGCACGGTCGTCTCGCCGCGCCGCACCGAGCCCACCAGACTCACAGGAAACTGTGTGGATCAGCGGGTATCGACCCAGGGGAAACAGCCCGAAACCGCTGGTCCGAGCACCCTGGCAAAGGACTGCTGACCCTCTGGGAGAACAGGATTTCCCCTGTCGGAGGACGCGCTGCGCGACCTACGTTGGTTCGCATGAACACACGAAAGATACTGACCCGCACCGCAGTCACGAGCGCACTCGTCGCCGTCCCACTCGTGGCCGTTGCCGGCACCGCGTCCGCGGATCCGATCGGCAACAACCACGACGACCGTGGCCAGAACCAGCCAGTCCCGCAGTTCCAGCTTCCGCAGTTCCAGTTGCCGCAGCTGCAGCTCCCCGACCTGGCACCGCAACCCGATCCGGCCCCGCTGCCCGCGCCGACCGCTGTCCCGCAGTTCGGGCCGAATTTCTGGCAGGGAATCGGTACCGGTTCGGCCGGCTGACCGACCCGTGCGTGGGAATGTACAGCCCGCTGTACATTCCCACGCACGTGCGCCTACAGCGTCAGATTCGCACCCGACGCGTGATCGAACACCGACACCTTCGCCGGGTCGAACCACAGCTCGGCCTGACGCCCCACTTCGGCTTTCGATTCGGCAGCCAGACGCGCGACGACCTGTGCACCACCGAGATCCGAGATACCGGCGTCGGCTGCGAGCTCGGCCAGTTCCGCGGACTCGACCTTGTTGCCCTTCAACGTGAAGTAGGCGTACTTGTCGCTACCCATCGATTCGAGGACGTCGACGTCGACGGTGATCACCGTGCCGCTCATCTTCTGATACGAATCGATCAGCGAGGCGTCCTCGAAGTGTTCGGGCCTGATGCCGACCACCACTTCCTGACCGGGGTTCTTCGACTTGATCGTCTGCATGCGCTCGGACGGTAGTTCGAATTCCCCGAGGTCGGTCTTCACGCCGTGCGCCGTCAGCTGTCCCGGAACGAAGTTCATCGACGGCGATCCGATGAAGCCGCCCACGAACAGGTTTCGCGGCTTGTCGTACAGCTCCTGCGGCGAACCGATCTGCTGCACGATACCGCCGCGCAGCACGACGACGCGGTCACCGAGCGTCATGGCCTCGGTCTGATCGTGGGTGACGTAGACGGTCGTCGTGCCGAGTCGCTTCTGCAGCCGCGAGATCTCGGCCCGCGTCTGCACACGCAGTTTCGCGTCGAGGTTCGACAGCGGCTCGTCCATCAGGAACGCTTTGGGCGTGCGAACGATGGCGCGTCCCATGGCAACTCGCTGACGCTGGCCGCCCGAGAGGTTCGACGGCTTGCGGTCGAGGTGCTGACTCAGGTCGAGAATCTTCGCGGCCTCTTCGACTTTCGTATTGATCTCGTTCTTGCTCATCTTCGCGAGCGTCAACGGAAACGCGATGTTCTGACGCACCGTCATGTGCGGGTAGAGCGCGTACGACTGGAACACCATCGCGATGTCGCGATCCTTCGGTGCACGCTCGTTGACGCGTTCGCCCGCGATCCGCAGCTCACCGGACGAGATGTCCTCCAGACCGGCGATCATGTTGAGCGTCGTGGACTTTCCGCAGCCCGACGGCCCGACGAGAATGATGAACTCGCCGTCGGCGATGGTGATGTCGACGTCGCTGACGGCGGCGGCACCGTCCGGGTACAGCTTGGTGACTTTGTCGAGAACGATTTCGGCCATGACGGTTATCCCTTCACTGCGCCGGACGTCAAGCCCGCCACGATACGTCGTTGGAAGAAGAGCACGAAGATGATGATCGGAATGGTGATGACGACGGCCGCCGCCGCGATGGACCCGGTCGGCTCCTCGAACTGGGAGCTACCGGTGAACTGAGAGATCGCGGCCGGCACCGTGATCGACCGTTCCGTCGCCGTCAGCGAGATGGCGAGCAGCAGGTCGTTCCACGCGAAGATGAACACCAGAATCGCAGCGGTGACGATGCCCGGCGCGGCGAGAGGCGCGATGACCTTGCGGAACGCCTGGGCGGGGGTTGCACCGTCCATCTTCGCGGCTTTCTCCAGCTCCCACGGGATCTCGCGGAAGAAGGCGGAAAGCGTGTAGATCGCCAACGGCAGTGCGAACGTGATGTACGGGATGATCAGGCCCGGCCACGTGTCGAACAGTCCGAGTGCGCGTTCGATGTCGAACAGCGGTGTCACGAGCGAGATCTGCGGGAACATCGCGATGAGCAGTGCCGCGCCGACGAGGAGTTTCTTGCCGGGGAACTCGAGTCGTGCGACGGCGTAGGCCGCCATCGTTCCGATCACGACGGCGATGAACGTGGTGATCAGGCCGATACCGATCGAGTTGATCAACGCCGACGTGAACTGGTTCGTCGAGAAGATGCCCTTGTAGTTGTCGAACGTGATCGAGCTCGGGATGAACTTGCCGTCGGCGATGGTGGCCGTCGACTTGAACGACAGGCTGATGATCCACGCCAGCGGAACCAGCGCGTACAGCAGCACCAGCACGTTGACGACGGTCCAGCCGACTTTCTTGCGAGGCGTTACGGTCGTCATTACTTGCGGCCTCCGTCGTCCGAGCCCGGCGCCGAGGCACCGAACAGCTTGATGAACACGAACGCGATGATGGCGACGCAGAAGAAGATGAGAACGCTGATCGCCGAACCGAGTCCGAGGTTGAATGCTCCGAACAGGTTGTCGTAACCGAGAATCGACACCGATCCGGTTCCGTTGCTGCCCTTGGTCAGAACGTAGATGTTGTCGAAGATGCGGAATGCGTCGAGCGTGCGGAACAACAGGGCGACGAGGATCGCCGGCTTCATCAGCGGAATCGTGATGCGTATCAACCTCGTCCATGCGCCTGCGCCGTCGACCTGTGCCGCCTTCAGCAGATCGTCCGGTACGAGCGCGAGGCCGGCGAGAAGAAGCAGAGCCATGAACGGCGTCGTCTTCCACACTTCGGCGAGAACGACGATGGCGAGGGACGGCAACTGCTCGGTCAGCGGCGCACTGCCGTCGGGAAGCAGGTTGGCCAGGTAGCCCGTGCCGGGCGTCCACGCGTAGTACCAGCTGTACGCGGCGGCGACCGTGACGATGCCGTACGGGATCAGCACGACGGTGCGGACCAGTCCGCGTCCGAAGATGGTGCGGTGCATGATGAGTGCGACGGCGAGACCGAGAACGAACTCGATGACCACCGAGACGATGGTGATACCCGCGGTGACGGCGAACGCCGTCCACCAGTAGCCGTCGGTCAGAACCGTCACGTAATTGGAGAGTCCGACGAATTCGCGGTCGTCGGGGAAGGCCAGGTTGTACTTCTGCAGGCTGAGCCAGAACGCGTAGACGATCGGATAACCCGTCACCGCGATCATCATGATCGCGGCGGGCGCGATCAACAGCAGCCCGAGTCGACGCTCGGCCTTCTTGCCGTCGGACATCTGCTTCAGGACGGCCTGCTTGTCGTAGGTCGTCTCCCGTTCGGTGGTGGGTGCGCTCATGGAATCAGCCCTTCGGAATTGACTGCCTTGGAGACGAGGTCGGCGAGCTTGTCCACGTCCGCCACCGGGTCGATGTTCTGAGGCGGATTGAGCGCGTCGGCGAGAAGGATCGAAATGCTCTGGTACGCAGGCGAAACCGGGCGCACCGCGGCGTTCTCGATGGAGTCGAGCACGCCCTCCCACGCGGGGTACACGGCCTGGAACTCGGGATCCTGGTACAGCTGCGCGAGCACCGGCGGCACACCACCGTTGACGGCGTTGTTGCGCTGGTTGTCCTCGTTGGTCAGGCAGGCGACGGCCTCCCACGCGAGGTCCTCGTGCTGCGTGGTCTTGGCGACACCGATGTTGAATCCACCGATCGTGACCTTGGCGGGCGTGTCCGGAACGACCGCGGGATACGGTGCGCTGCGGAACACTTCGGCGACCTTGGCGTCCTGCTGGTCCGCGGGCACGCCGGTGAGATCGAGGAACGGCACCGCGCCTGCAGCCGCGTTCTCCTTGAGACCGGGAAGCACGAACGGGTAGTTGACCTGGAAGGCCGAGTTGCCCGCCTCCATACCCAATCGTGCTGTGGCTTCGTCGGTCTGCGAGATCGACGGATCGTGCCCGTCGGCGGTGGCGACGCGCTTCATGATCTCGAGCGTCTTCTCCGTGGCCGCCCGATGCTCGGGAGTGTCGTTCAGCGTGACGGTCGTTCCGTCTTCGGCGACGACCTGTCCGCCCGCGCTGACGAGAAGGCTGTTGAACCAGACCATCAGGCCCTCGTACTGCTTGGCCTGGACACCGATGTACGCCGGTTTGCCCTGGGCCGCATTGGCCTCCGCCTCGTCGATCATCTGATCCCACGTCTGCGGCGGCTCACCGCCGGGCACCTGGTCCGGTCGGTACCAGAGCAGCTGCGTGTTCGAGTTGAGCGGCACCGCGTAGAGCTGGTCCTGCCACTCGGCCGTCGCGAGCGGCCCTGCCAGCGTCGACCCGTCCGTCAGCTTCGCGGCGAGGTCGTCGGGAACGGGTAGTGCCCACCCCGCCTCGGCGAACTCGGCCGTCCAGACGACGTCGAGCGTCATCAGATCGAGCGTGCCGTCGTTGCCCGCGAGCCTGCGGGCCAACTGGAGTCTCTGATCGTTGGCACTCTTCGGGAGCGTCCGCTGCTCGACCTCGTAGCGGCCGTTCGACGCGGCCGAGCAGGCTTCCGCGGCTTGCGCGTACTGCTCGGCACCGTCGGCTGCGGTGTAGAAACTGAGCACCGGCGTGCCGCCACCTGACGACGAACACGCGGTCAGCAGCGGGCCCACTATCAGCGTGGCCGCCGCCAACACGCCTATCCTGGTTGCGTTTCCGGGCCTCGAACGACGCTGTCTCGGCACTCTCGCCTCCCACTGTTCGACTACTCGTACAGTAACTCCGTTACCTATTGCCCTGCACGTAAAGAAACGTAACCGAACCGAGGGTGCTCGAGGCGAAATTGGGACTATTCCGTAACAAGACCCTGTTACAGCGACAGCTTCGCGAGCATGTCGCGGGCCTTCTCGGCGCTCTTCGGTTCGCAGAGAACGTCGTAACGACCGGCCACCAACTGCATGCTCGACGCGAAATCCCGTTGTCCCTTGGTCGCCGCGTACGGGATCGCAGTGGAAATCAGACCGAAGATGATGCCGCCGACGATGCCGATGACGAGCGCGCCGAGAATGTTGCCGTTCGTGAAGATCCCCAACACCAGACCGAGGAAGACTCCGAGCCACGCGCCCGAAACGATTCCTCCGCCAATGACTTTGGGCCATGTGAGGCGTCCGAGAACCCGCTCGACCTGCATCAGGTCGACGCCGACGATGGTCACGTCCTGCACGGAGAACTCTTGATCGGACAGGTAGTCGACGGCCTTCTGTGCTTCTGCGTACGTCGGATAGGAACCGATCGGCCAGCCCGACGGCGGCGTCGGAAGCCCTTGGCCACCGCGGCCCGGCTGCGAAAGTGGGTTCGTCATGCCCCCTATTGTGCCCCCGATGTCCGGTTCGCACCCTCACTGCGTGTCATTCCGGCGGCGCGCCCCTTCGCCGAGACGACGAGCGCCATCTTGCGGCTGGCTTCGTCGATCATCTCGTCGCCGAGCATGACGGCGCCGCGGGCACCACCGGCGTCGGACGTCGAGTACTCGTAGGCCTCGAGAATCTCCTCGGCTTTGTCGAAGTCGGCCTGGCGCGGACTGAAGATCTCGTTGGCGGCGTCGATCTGCGTCGGATGCAGCACCCACTTGCCGTCGAAGCCGAGGCCCGCGGTGCGGCCGGCCGCGCGTCGGAACGCGTCGAGGTCGCGGATCTGCAGGTAGGGCCCGTCGATGGCCTGCAGACCGTGCGTACGGGCCGCGAGAAGAATGGTCATCAGGATGTGGTGGTAGGCGTCGCCGGTGTCGTACCCCTCGGGCTGCTCCCCGACGACGAGCGTGCGCATGTTGACGCTCGCCATCATGTCGGCGGGACCGAACACCAATGTCTGTACCCGCGGGCTGGCAGTGGCGATCTCGTCGATGTTGCGCAGACTCGTCGCGCTCTCGATCTGCGGCTCGATGCCGATCGCGCCGACCTCGAGTCCTGCGTTCTTCTCCACCTGAGTCAACAACAGATCGAGCGCCTGCACGTGCGACGCCGTCTCGACCTTCGGCAGCAGAACGGCGTCGAGGTTGGCGCCTGCACCGGACACGACGCCGACGACGTCCAGGTGCGTCCACGGCGTCGTCCAGTCGTTGACGCGCACGACCTTGATCTGATTGCCCCACCCGTCGGAGTTGAGCGCGTCGACGATGCGTCCGCGTGCCTCCGCCTTGGCGATCGGCGCGACGGCGTCCTCGAGATCGAGGAAGATCTCGTCGGCGGGCAAGCCTTTCGCCTTCTCGATCATCTTCGCGGAACTGCCGGGCACGGCGAGGACCGAGCGCCGAGAACGACCGCTTTCAGGCGAACTCATCTCCGCTGGACTCCTTCGATTCTCTGGTTGGTCCTTCAACGCTCTAACCTTGCCATCATGGCAGCACTGAGCAAGGTATTCGCGGCCAGGCTCGCAGGTCTGGTGGTACTCGGACCGGACGGTGAATCGATCGGCCGCGTCCGCGATCTCGTGGTCACGATGAGACTGGGACGCGCGCAACCGCGCGTGCTCGGCCTCGTCGTCGAACTTGCCACGCGCCGAAGAATTTTCGTGCCCATGCTGCGCGTGACGAGTATCGAGCCGAACTCGGTGCAACTCACCACGGGAAACGTCAGTCTGCGGCGATTCTCGCAGCGCGCGAACGAGATTCTGGTGTTCGCGCAGATTCTCGACTCGAAGGTGCGCGTCGACGATCCCGAACTCGAGGAACTGCACGACACCGATTCCGTCGTCGTCGATCTCGGCATCGAACTGACCCGTACCCGTGACTGGCTCGTCGCCCGTGTCGCGGTCCGACGCCTGCGCGGCAGGCTCGCGCGACGCGGGTCGATGCACGTCGTCGACTGGCAGCACGTGCAGGGTCTGACGCAGAACGCACTGTCGCTGCCGGGCCAGGGCGTCGCACAGTTGCTGATGCAGTTCGAGGATCTCCGTGCCGCCGACGTCGCCAACGCGATGCGCGAACTCCCGGTGAAGCGACGGATGGAGGTGGCGTTGGCGCTGGACGACGAGCGTCTCGCCGACGTCGTCCAGGAGCTGCCCGACGACGACCAGGTCGAGATGATGCACTACCTCGGCAGCGAGCGCGGCGCGGATGTGCTCGAGGCGATGGACCCGGACGACGCCGCCGACCTCCTCGGCGAGCTTCCCGAACCCGAGGCCGAATCGTTGCTGCGCTTGATGGACCCCGAGGATTCTGCGCCGGTCCGCCGTCTGCTCGAGCACTCCCCCGACACCGCAGGCGGTCTGATGACTCCGGAGCCGGTCGTGCTGTCGGCGTCGACGACGGTTGCCGAGGCCCTCGCCCGGGTGCGCAACCCGGACCTGACGCCTGCGCTGTCGTCGCTCGTGTTCGTGGTGCGACCCCCGACGGCGACGCCCACCGGCGCGTACCTCGGATGTGTGCACCTGCAGCAGTTGCTCCGTGAGCCCCCTGCCAGTCTGGTCGGCGGCGTCATCGACAAGGCTTTGCCGCGGCTGTCGCCGGAGGACAGCCTGACGGCCGTCACGCGATATTTCGCGACGTACAACCTCGTCTGCGGCCCCGTCGTCGACGACGAGGATCATCTGGTCGGGGCCGTCACGGTCGACGACGTACTCGATCACCTCCTCCCGGAGGACTGGCGAGATCAGGAGGTGGCAGGTCAATGAAGGAATCCGCACGCGCCCGGATGGACACCCCGCAGGGGTCGCGGTTCTTCAACTGGCATCTCGACGTCGATCTCGGCAGCTCGGGTGAACGCGCCGCCCGATTCCTCGGTACCGGTCGTTACCTGGCCATCCAGACGATCGTCGTCGTGGTCTGGATCTTCCTGAACGTCGCCGCGGTCAGCCTGCAGTGGGACCCCTATCCGTTCATCCTGTTGAACCTCGCGTTCTCGACGCAGGCCGCCTACGCGGCACCGCTGATTCTGCTGGCGCAGAACCGTCAGGACGACAGGGACCGCGTGTCGCTCGAGGAGGACCGGGCTCGCGCTCAACAGACCAAGGCGGACACCGAATTCCTTGCGCGCGAACTCGCGTCACTGCGCATCGCCGTCGGCGAGGTCGCGACGCGCGACTACCTGCGTCGCGAACTCGACGAGATCCGCGAAATGCTCGAAGGCCTCGACGGCCAGGCGGCGACGTCGAAGAAGTCACGAAAGAAGGCGCGGCAGAGCCAATCGGCGGAATCCATCCTGGGAGAACACCCCGAACTGTAACGTGTATCACTTATGCGGACCCGGGGGAGAATTCGCAGACGAGCGAGCTCTCCCGTGCTGTGCGCGATCGTCGTGGGCGCAGTGGGCGCCGCGGCGGTATCGGCGTCGGTCGGCGTCGTCGAACAGCCCGTCCCCGTGGTCTCGCCGACCCCACTCCCCCTCGCGGACACGGTTCCCGGCCTGACCGCGCCGAGTCCGAAACCCGATCGCACGCTCACCGTGTTCGTTCCGGAGGAACCCGACGAGCCCGACCCGGAACCGGGCCCCGTCGACCCGCCGAGCGTTCCGGAATCGGTAGCGGTGGCCTATTCCAACGCCGAAGCCGCGCTGGCATCGGAGAACCCGTCCTGCCACCTGCCGTGGTACCTGCTCGCCGGGATCGGGCAGGTCGAGTCCGGTCACGCGTACGGCGGCCAGATCGACGCCGACGGCACCACGGTCACGCGCATCGTCGGACCCGTTCGGGGCGGCGACCCACGACACGAGCGGGCCGTCGGGCCGATGCAGTTCATTCCGTCGACGTGGGCGCGGTACAGCTCCGACGGCAACGACGACGGAGACAAGGACCCGAACAACATCTACGACGCCACCCTCGCGGCAGGCCGGTATCTGTGTGCGGGCGGGCTCGACCTGTCCGACCCGGTAGACCTGACCGCGGCAGTTCTGCGCTACGGCAACTCACCGGTCTACGTCGCGGACGTGCTCGCGTGGTCGCAGGCGTACTCGATGGACGGCGAATCGATGACCGGCATTCCGAGAGCGCCCGCGTCCGGCGCGCCGATGGATGAGTACGGCACTTCGCCGTCGACCACCCCCGCGCCGGTGCCCGACACGCCGCCGCCGCCAGCCCTGTTTCCGTTCGCACTTCCCCCTCTGCCACCCTTGCCATGTCTCGTTTCGTGCACGGCCCCCGCGCCTTGATAACAGCGAGGTAACGGAAACGTCTCGAATCAGGTAGCCTCGACTCCGGTTCAATCACGGAGGCCCGAAGAAGCCGGGCAATTTGGAGGTTACGAGGCGTGGGACGTCACAGAAAAGCATCGAATTCCAAAGCCCGCCGGAACTCGGTGATTGCTCTGACAGGACTGGTCCCCGCCGGGCTCGTCACCGCCGCCACGTCGGCAGGTGCGGCCGAGCACATCCCGTTCATGACGTCGGCGTCGCAGCAGAGCGCCGAACCGGTCGTCGAGACGCCCGAGCCCCTTGCGGAACAGACCGACGCACAGCCGGTCGCCGCGGCCGAGGCTCCCGTCGCGCATGAAGTAGTCGCTCCAGCCCCTGCTCCCGAGCCCGAGGTCGCACCGACACCCGAGCTGCCCACGAACCTCGCAGCCAGCCCGATCGCGATCCCGACGGTCAACGTCTCGGCGTACAAGAACGCCGAGAGGATCCTCGCGACCGAGCAGCCGGGCTGCGGAATCAGCTGGACCATCATCGCGGGCATCGGCCGCGTCGAGTCCACGCACGCCAACAACGGCAAGGCCGACGATCTCGGCGAACTTCTCGAGCCGATCCTCGGGCCCCGCCTCGACGGCACCCTCGCCGGCAACAACGTCATCCCGGACACCGACGGCGGGGCCCTCGACGGCGATCCCCACTACGACCGCGCGGTCGGACCCATGCAGTTCCTGCCCGAGACGTGGAACCACTACCACGCCGACGGCAACGGCGACGGCATCTCCGATCCGCAGAACCTGTTCGACGCGGCCCTCGCCACCGGCAAGTACCTGTGCGACGGCGACCTGAACCTGCGCGATCTGGGCCAGACCACCACGGCGATTCTGCGGTACAACAACTCGATGGCCTACGTCGCCAACGTGCTCGCGTGGTCCGCCGGATACCAGACGGGCATCGTCCCGACGTCGGACCAACTCCCCCGCATCCACTGACACTTTCGGTCCGCATAGCATGGAGAAATGGCAGTTCTGACGGAATCCGACGTTCGCGGCGCACTCACGAAGGTCGTCGATCCGGAAATTCGCAAACCGATCACCGACCTCGGAATGGTCAAGAGCGTCACGATCGGTGACGGCGGCGCCGTCGAGGTGGGGATCTACCTGACCACCGCCGGGTGCCCGATGCGCACCGAGATCAGCGACCGCGTCACGAAGGCCGTCGCCGACGTCGCCGGGGTCGGCACGATCACCGTCGAACTCGACGTCATGAGCGACGAGCAGCGCACCGAACTGCGCAAGTCTCTGCGTGGCGACTCCGCCGAACCCGTCATCCCGTTCGCGCAACCGGGCTCGCTGACGCGCGTGTACGCGGTCGCGTCGGGCAAGGGTGGCGTCGGAAAGTCGTCGGTGACGGTCAATCTCGCCGCGGCGCTCGCGAAGCGCGGCCTGTCGGTCGGCGTGCTCGACGCGGACATCTACGGCCACTCGGTGCCGCGCATGCTCGGCAACGACGCGAAGCCGACACAGGTCGAGAAGATGATCATGCCTCCGCAGGCGCACGACGTGAAGTTCATCTCGATCGCGCAGTTCACCCAGGGCAACACTCCCGTCGTCTGGCGCGGACCGATGCTGCACCGTGCGCTTCAGCAGTTTCTCGCCGACGTCTTCTGGGGCGACCTCGACGTCCTGCTCCTCGATCTGCCGCCCGGCACCGGTGACATCGCGATCTCGGTCGCGCAGTTGATCCCCGGCGCGGAAATTCTGGTCGTCACGACGCCGCAGCAGGCTGCCGCCGAGGTGGCCGAGCGCGCGGGCGCGATTGCGCTGCAGACCCGTCAGCGCATCGCGGGCGTCGTCGAGAACATGTCGTGGCTCGAACTTCCCGACGGTACGCGCATGGACATCTTCGGATCCGGTGGCGGACAGGACGTCTCGGATCGCCTGACGAAGGCCGTGGGCGCGAAAGTCCCTCTGCTGGGCCAGATTCCGCTGGACACCGCGGTTCGAGAAGGCGGCGACGCGGGAACGCCGATCGTGCTCGCCGCTCCGGAAACACCTGCCGCGCAAGCGCTCGAATCGGTCGCACAGAAGCTCGCGGTGCGTGAACGCGGACTCGTCGGAATGTCTCTGGGAATCGACACGACTCGGCATCTGTAGATCGGGCGTGTGACTCGCGTCGCAACCTGAGACTTGCCTGAGAGCCGCTGTTGGATGAAGAGTGGCAGGCATGAAAATCCCGCACACGAAGGGCCGCGGCGTCATCGCCGCGGCCTTCGTCCTGTTTACCCTCATGCTGGGATCGGTTCTCGCTCCCTCGATCGCGTCGGCGCAACCGGCTCCCCCGCCGGGCCAGAACTACACCATCGCCACCGACGTGACGTTCGCGCCGTTCGAGTTCCAGGACGAGAGCGGCAATCTCGTCGGCATCGACATGGATCTACTGAAAGCCATCTCCGAGGACCAGGGCTTCACCTACAGCGTCGACGCCGTCGGCTTCGACGCGGCACTACAGGGCGTCACCGGTGGACAGTTCGACGGCATGATCGCCGGTATGTCCATCACGGACGCGCGCAAGGCAACGTTCGACTTCTCCGATCCGTACTTCGAATCCGGCGTCCAGATGGGCGTTCTCGACAGCGACGATTCGGTGACGTCCTACGAGGATCTGCGCGGTAAGACCGTCGCGGTCAAGAACGGCACCGAGGGTGCGACGTTCGCCGAGTCCATCAAGGACCAGTACGGTTTCACCACACGCTACTTCGCGGATTCGTCGTCGATGTTCGACGAGGTGCGCACCGGTAATTCGGCTGCGGTGTTCGAGGACTACCCCGTTCTCGCGTACGGCATCAAGCAGGGCAACGGATTCAAGACCGTCACCGAGAAGGAGCCGGGCGCCAGCTACGGATTCGCCGTCGCGAAGGGTCAGAACCCGGAGCTTCTTCAGCAGTTCAACACCGGCCTCGCGAACCTGAAGGCGAGCGGACAGTACGACGACATTCTCGACACGTACCTCAATTCCGACGCCAGCACCGACGACAACTCGATCATCGGGCTGATCAAGAGCACATGGAAGTTGCTGCTCGAAGGTCTGTGGCTGACGATTCTGCTCACCGTGATCTCGATCGCGATCGCCCTCGTACTCGGTGCGATCTTCGGCCTGTTCCGTGTCTCGACCAACATCGTGCTGCGCGGTATCGGCACCACCTACGTCGACATCTTCCGCGGCACTCCGCTTCTGGTGCAGGCGTTCTTCATCTACTTCGGCATCCCGGCAGCGCTCGACTTCCAGATGTCGGCGTTCACGGCAGGCATCATCACGTTGTCGCTCAACGCAGGCGCCTACATGGCCGAGATCGTGCGCGGCGGCATCCTGTCCGTCGACAAGGGCCAGATGGAAGCGTCGCGCAGCCTCGGCATCAGCTACCTGAAGTCGATGCGGAAAGTCGTGATGCCGCAAGCAATTCGGACGATGATTCCGTCGTACATCAATCAGTTCGTCATCACGCTGAAGGACACGTCGATCCTGTCGGTCATCGGCCTCGCCGAGCTGACTCAGACCGGACGCATCATCATCGCCCGAAACTTCCAGTCGTTCAACATGTGGCTGATCATCGGCGTCCTGTACTTCATCATCATCATGGCGCTCACCAAGTTGAGCAATCGCATCGAGAAGAGGATCAACAAATGACGGTCGACGAGAAGGCCGGCGTCAAGATCGCCGTCAAGGATCTGCACAAGGCGTTCGGCGACAACCAGGTTCTGAAGGGAATCGACACCGACGTCGCGTCCGGTGAAGTCGTCTGTGTCATCGGCCCTTCGGGCTCCGGCAAGAGCACATTTCTACGGTGCCTCAACAAACTCGAGGACATCACGTCGGGCACGGTCGTCGTCGACGGCTACGACCTCACCGACAAGAAGGTCGACCTCGACAAGGTTCGCCAGCACATCGGCATGGTGTTCCAGCACTTCAATCTGTTCCCGCACATGACGGCACTCGAGAACGTGATGCTCGCTCCTGTCGAGACGAAGCGGCAGTCGAAGGCCGAGGCAAGGGAAACGGCGCTGAAGCTGCTCGATCAGGTCGGCCTGTCCGACCGCGCGCACTACCGGCCGGCGAACCTGTCCGGTGGGCAGAAGCAGCGAGTCGCGATCGCACGTGCGCTCGCGATGAGCCCGTCGATCATGCTGTTCGACGAGGCGACATCCGCGCTCGACCCCGAGGTGGTCGGCGAGGTACTACAGGTGCTGCGCGACTTGGCGAAGGGCGGCATGACGATGGTCGTCGTGACCCACGAGATGGGCTTCGCCCGCGAGGTGTCCGACCGTGTCATCTTCATGGCCGACGGCGTCATCGTCGAGGAGGGAACGCCCGAGCAGATCTTCGGGAACCCGCAGCACTCTCGTACTCAGGACTTCCTGAACAAGGTGCTGTAGCGGGGGTGCCCAACCCGCATCAATGGTCCGTGGCATCCGATAGACGGGCGCCACGGACCATCGATGCCGGCGAAATCAGGTGGCGTCGGCGTCGATCGGCGGCGTCTGGCCGGGTGGGAGCTTCTTCTCGAGCGACGGCTTCGGCGACGAACCCGAGCCGTTGGTTCCCGGCTTCTTCGCGTCGAAGTTGCCGGTGAAGATCGAGTCGTCACCGTCGAGCAGGTGCTTGGTGATGACAGCGCGTGGCGTCATCCCGCGAAGCTGATTGAGGTCGGCCAACGGCTTGCGCAGATCCTCGAAATCGGTGCCGAGCTCGTCCTTGAGCTGTTGGCTCGCGCCGTTGGCGTACTCCTTCACCTGACGCATGGTCTTGGTGACCCAGGTGATGGCACCGGGAAGCCGGTCGGGACCGAGGATGACGAGAGCTGCTACCAGGAGAATGACGAGCTCTCCCCAGCCGATGTTGCCGAACACGGGCCCAGCTTACGTGTTCAGTCCGAAATCGGCGTGACGGTGACGTCGACGAGACGTCCCGACCGCACTAACTGCACGGGCGTCGCCTGACCGATCTCGCTGGCCTGCACTGCGACGACCAATTCGTCGGCGCTGGTGACGGCACGATCGCCGACCTTCGTGATGACGTCGCCCTCGACGATTCCCGCCTGCTGCGCCGGTCCGCCCGAGCGCACGTTGGCCACCTCGGCGCCGGAGGTGGCGTCGTTGACGACCGAACGCGCGTTGATGCCGATGTCCGGATGCTTCATCTCGCCGGTGCGGATAAGAGACTGTGCGACCTCGGTGACGTCGTCGATCGGGATCGCGAAGCCCAGACCCACCGAGCCGCCGCTCTCGCTGCGAATCGCCGAGTTGATGCCGATGACGCGTCCCTCGGCGTCGATCAGCGGCCCACCCGAGTTACCCGGGTTGATCGCGGCGTCGGTCTGAACGGCGTCGATGACCGCATCGGTGTCGGTGCCCTCACCGGACAACCGCACCGGCCGATCGAGCGCGGAAACGATGCCACGCGTGACGGTCTTGTTCAGACCGAGCGGGGAACCGACGGCGACGACGTCCTCACCGACTCGGACGTCCGCCGAACTTCCGAGTTCGGCGACGGTCAGGTTGCCGACGTCGGTCTTCAACACCGCGAGATCGGTCTTGGTGTCGCGTCCGACGATCTGCGCCGGAACCTTGGTGCCGTCGGAGAACGTGACCTGCAGCGTGGCATTGTCCGGGTTGGTCGCGGCCATCGAGATGACGTGGTTGTTGGTGACGATGTAGCCGGCACCGTCGATGACGACGCCCGATCCGGTGCCCGCGTTCTCGCCGAGCGTGACCTGAATGGACACGACGGACGGCAGGACCGCGTCGGCGACCCTGGCGACCTGTCCCGGCGGCAGATCCTCACCGGACGACTGCGTCAAGTTGACCTTCTGACTGGTCAGAGCGCCGGTGACCTCGGCGGTCTCGCGGCCGATCAGGCCGCCGACCAGGCCGATTCCCAGCGCAATCACCCCGAGTACGACCAGCGCCTTCGGTGCGACGCGTTCTCCGAACAAGACTTCGCGCACACCGAGCTTCGGACCGACCGGCACCTCGGCTGGTGTCGGCGTCTGCGCACCGGCTGCGCCGAGACGGACGGCCGAATGCGGATCGCGCCACGGATCCTCGGGTTCGGGCTCGGTGTCGACGACGGTCGACGAGGCGTCGGGATCGCGCTGAAGGGAGGACGTCGCATCGGCGGGACGGCCGAACGCCTCGGCCAGGACCGGGTCGGGTGTACGCACCGACATCGACGGTGACGGCTCGGACCTACGGGCGACCGGCGTGAACGAACCCGTGACGTCACGAGGACGAGAGAAAGCGGCAGCGGATGCACTGTCGACCTCCGGCCGGTGCACGGGCCGCGGTGGAAGTCGGGGCGCTTCGGGATCGGTGTGCGTGCTCGCGTCGGTCACGATCGTCCAGGCTACCGACGGCGCCGACGAATTCCGACCACCGACGTGACGATCGCCCGCTTTCTGCGTTCCAGGGCGTCTTTCTTGTCGGTCGGCTCGCACATCGGGATCTGGCTGAGCAGACCGAGCAACGAGTGCGGCATCGACAGGTCACCGGAACCACGAAGCGCGGTTCGGGCCTGCTGCTGAGCATCGACCTCGGCGGCACATTCCTCGCACTCGGTGATGTGGTGCGCGGCGCGCAGGTACGCGCTCATCCGCAATTCGCCGTCGACGAACGCGGCGATCGCCTCGCTGGCCAGATGCTCGGTGGAGCTGAACTGCCGTGGCTTGCGGGCCTGCGTCATCCAACCCTCCTGATAGCTACTGGGCACTGGCGTGAGCCGAGTCGGCCTTTCCGTTCACTCGAAGGTACTCGCGTAGTGCCGCACGTCCTCGGTGGATCCTGCTTCGAACCGTACCGAGCTTCACTCCCAGTGTTGCACCGATCTCCTCGTAGGACAGTCCTTCGATGTCACACAGGACGATGGCGGCACGGAATTCGGGCGCCAACGAGTCGAGCGCAGACTGCAGATCGGGGTCGAGGCGAGCGTCGTGATAGATCTGCTCGGGATTGGGAACGTCCGACGGCACCCTGTCGTAATCCTCGGGCAGCGCTTCCATACGGATGCGGTTGCGACGACGGACCATGTCGAGAAACAGGTTGGTGGTGATGCGGTGCAACCAGCCCTCGAACGTGCCCGGCTGGTAGTTGGACAGCGATCGGAAGACGCGGATGAAGGTGTCCTGCGTCAGATCCTCGGCGTCCTGGGCGTTGCCGGACAGCCGGTACGCCAAGCGGTACACCCGGTCGCCGTGCTCGCGCACGAGCTCGTCCCACGACGGCATGGAAGATTCCTCGCCCGTGGCATCGAACACTGCGGTGCCGGTGGCGTCCGCGGCGTCGTCTGCGACGGCGTCGGGCAACCGAGTCATGTCTCGGTCTCCGTTGACTGTGTAGATGGTTGGATCCTCCTGCTCAGGACCTAAGTCGGGGGTCCTGCTCCTGCCGCGTTCAACTCTCGGCGCCGTCGCATTTGTTCCCGTTGTCGGTCTTCTCGATCAAGCGATCACGAGTAGCTTCTCCCACCGGGGTGTGGGAGTCGTATGAATAACCTGAGGCGCCGCTGAGAAACCTGGGGCCTGGTACGCCGGGTCACTCCACCGGTTCCGTCCCTGGTCACGCTAACCTCGAAATGTGCCGACAAACGCCGAGAAGCTTCTTGCCTATGCCGAGGATTCCGTTCAGGAGGACGAGGTACTCGTCGCAGCCCGAGAACGGGCCGAGGAATTGGGAGCCGCACCCGTCGCACCGTCCGTCGGAGCGATCCTGAGCATCTTCACCCAGATGTTGAGCGCCAAGACCGTCGTCGAGATCGGCACGGGCGCCGGCATCTCCGGCCTCTGGCTGCTCGACGGCATGCGCGAGGACGGCGTTCTGACCACCATCGACACCGAACCCGAACACCAGCGCGCCGCGCGCGAAGCGTTCCGCGCAGGTGGGATCGCACCGTCACGTACACGCTTGATCAACGGCTGGGCACTCGACGTCCTGCCGCGGCTCGCCGACAACGCGTACGACCTCGTCTTCATCGACGCGAGTCCCGTCGACCAACTCCATTTCGTGCAGGAGAGCGTCCGGCTACTGCGCCCGGGAGGAGTCCTGGTGCTGCACAACGCACTTCTGAACGGACGCGTCGCCGACGGCGCTCAGCGCGACGCGACGACCGTGGCCGTGCGGGCCGCCGCACGAGCGATCGCCGAGGACGAGCGACTCACGACTGTGCTGCTCCCCCTCGGCGACGGGCTCATTTGCGCTTCGCGCAGCTGACATCGGGTCGTTCCGCAGGCTCCACTCCCAGGGCTTCGCGCAGCTAGGCGGCTGCGCCGCAGGCGCCTAGATCCACACGCCCTTGCCGACGGACACGACGCCACCTGCGGAGACGTTGAAGCGCTCCTTGTCGCGCTCGATGTCGACGCCGATGATCTCCCCGTCGCCGACGACGACGTTCTTGTCGAGGATCGCGCGTCGGACGACGGCGCCCTTGCCGATCTTCACACCGGGCATCAGCACGCTGCCTTCGACGGTGGCGCCGCTGTCGATCATGACGTTCGACGACAGGACCGAATTGCGCACGGTCGCGGCCGACAGGATGCATCCCGCGCCGACGACGGATTCCTGCGCGAGCCCGCCCTGCACGAACTTGGCGGGCGGGAGGTTCTCGGCGGCACCGCGGATGGGCCAGCGGCGGTTGTACAGGTTGAAGATCGGGTGCACGGACACCAGATCCATGTGCGCGTCGTAGAAGGCGTCGATGGTTCCGACGTCGCGCCAGTAGCCGCGGTCGCGTTCGGTGGCGCCGGGGACGACGTTGTCGTTGAAGTCGTACACCGACGCGACACCTGCCTCGACGAGCGCGGGGATGATGTCGCCGCCCATGTCGTGGTCGGAATCGGAGTTCTCCGAGTCGGCTTTGATGGCGTCGACGAGCACTTTCGTCGTGAACACGTAGTTGCCCATCGACGCGAACGTCATGTTGGGGTCGTCGGGCGTGCCGGGTGGGTGCGCCGGCTTCTCCAGGAACTGGGTGATCTTGCCGCTGCTGTCGCTGTCGATGCAGCCGAACGCGAACGCCTCACTGCGCGGAACGCGAATTCCGGCGACGGTGACGCCCGCTCCCGACTCGATGTGCTGCTGCACCATCTGTTCCGGGTCCATGCGGTAGACGTGGTCGGCGCCGAACACCACGATGTATTCGGGGTCTTCGTCGTAGACGAGATTCAGAGACTGGAAGATCGCGTCTGCGCTTCCCGTGTACCAGCGCGGACCGAGTCGCTGCTGGGCAGGCACGGGAGTGATGTACTCCCCCGCGAACCCGGACAGGCGCCAGGTCTGCGAGATGTGCCGGTCCAGCGAGTGAGACTTGTACTGGGTCAGCACGCAGAGCCGGAGGTAACCGGCGTTGACGAGATTGCTCAGAACGAAGTCGATCAGTCGATATGCGCCGCCGAACGGGACGGCCGGCTTGGCTCGATCCGCGGTCATCGGGTAAAGCCGCTTACCCTCACCGCCTGCAAGCACGATCCCTAGTACGTGCGGTTGTGTCCTCACATTGCCAACCTATCCGCACCGGGTGAACCTTGCTAGCAGTACACGCGTGTCGCGGCGGGAATGTAGGTTTAGCGGTGTGCGCGTGGCAATGATGACGAGGGAATATCCGCCTGAGGTCTACGGCGGGGCAGGTGTTCATGTGACCGAGCTGTCGGCACAGCTGAAAGCCCTGTGCGAGGTGGACATCCACTGCATGGGCGCGCCGCGTGACACCGCGCAGGTGCACGACCCCGACCCGGCACTCGCCGGCGCCAATCCGGCGCTCACGACGCTGTCGGCCGAGCTGCGGATGGCGAATGCGGCCGCGGGCGCCGACGTCGTGCATTCACACACCTGGTATTCCGGTCTCGCCGGGCACCTCGCCGCCGAACTCTACGGCGTCCCACACATTCTGACGGCCCACTCGCTCGAGCCGCGACGCCCGTGGAAGGCCGAACAACTCGGCGGCGGCTACAGAATCTCGTCGTGGTCGGAGAAGAACGCGGTCGAGTACGCCGACGCCGTCATCGCCGTCAGCGAGGGCATGGCCAAGGACGTGCTCGACGCGTACCCGCGCCTCGATCCCAGCCGAGTTCACGTGGTGCGCAACGGAATCGACACCGAGCGCTGGCACGCAGGCCCTGCCGCCGATCCACAGGACTCCGCGCTGGAGGCCATCGGCGTGGATCCGACCCGGCCGATGGTCGCGTTCGTCGGGCGCATCACCCGCCAGAAGGGCGTCGGACATCTCGTCGCCGCAGCCCACGACTTCGACCCCTCGATCCAGCTCGTACTGTGCGCGGGCGCGCCCGACACTCCCGAGATCGCGGCCGAGACCGAGCGCGCGGTAGCGGAACTGGCCGCGAAACGATCCGGCGTGTTCTGGGTCCGCGACATGCTCCCCACCGAGAAGATCCGTGAAATCCTCTCGGCAGCAGACGTTTTCGTGTGCCCGTCGGTGTACGAGCCGCTCGGCATCGTGAATCTCGAAGCGATGGCGGCGGAGACGGCCGTCGTCGCGTCCGATGTCGGCGGCATTCCCGAGGTCGTGAACGACGGTGTCACCGGCAGACTGGTGCACTACAACTCGTACGAACCGCAGGCGTTCGAGCGGGCCCTGGCGACGACGGTCAACGAGGTCGCTCTCGACCCGGCGACCGCGACCGCGATGGGCAAGGCGGGCCGTGAGCGGGCCGTCGCCGAATTCTCCTGGGCTGCCATCGCGCAGCAGACCGTCGAGGTCTATCAGGCAGCTCTGGCCCGACGCGGTTAGCGAGCCCTCGGGGTCAGACGGCCCGGTAGGTTCCGACCGTCACCGACACGGTGACGTGGACGGGCTCGGGCATCGACTCGATGGACGCCCGTCGCGCCGCCGGGGTGGTGTGGCGGGCGGACGGGCCCATCGCGACGAAGGCCTCGACGGCGTCGTGATCCAACTGCACCGCGTATTCGACGACGTCGCGTTCGACTGCCTCGAATCTGCCCGCGAGCGAATCACCGAGTCTGCGGGCCTTGTCCTCGTCGACGCCGATGAGACCGACGGTGGCCGTGAGTTCGCGTTGATGTCGTTCCGTGGGCGTGACGACGACGAGGATCCCCTCGGGTGCGAGGACACGTCGTAGCTCGGACGCGTTGCGCGGCGAGAAGACACACGTGACAGCGTCGATGGACCCGTCACGCACGGGCAGGCCCTGCCACACGTCGGCGACGATCGATCCGAGTCTCGGGTGCGCGCGTGCGACGCGTCTCGCCGCTGCCTTGGACACGTCGACACCGATGCCCCGCGCGCCGTCGGCTGCGTCGAGAACGGCGGCGAGGTAGTGCCCCGTCCCTGCACCGACCTCGAGGACCGTGCCGACGGATCCGACGGATCCGACGGCCTGGGAAACCGCGTCCGCGATCGGCGCGAAATGACCCGCGTCGAGGAAATCCGCGCGTGCGGCGATCATGTCGGCGGAGTCACCGGTGATCTTCCCTGCGCCGCCGGACTGCAGGCTGACGTACCCCTGACGTGCGACGTCGAACGTGTGCCCGCGGTCGCACAGCAGGAACTTGTCGTCGTCACCGAAGTCGAGGTCGGATCCGCACAGCGGGCAGATCAACAGGTCGATCACATCAGCGAGCACGAAGCCTCCAGCACATCACGAAGCCCCGCCCGCCTGATCGGCGAGCGGGGCTTGGCGCAGAAACAGACGAGAAGTTAACCGGTGACGCCCTTCAGTTCTTCTCCCAATGCCGCAGCCTCGTCCGGGGTGAGTTCGACGACGAGACGTCCACCGCCCTCGAGCGGCACCCTCATCACGATCCCCCGTCCTTCTTTGGTTGCTTCGAGGGGACCGTCCCCGGTCCGGGGCTTCATCGCCGCCATCCTCTGCTCCCTCCACATCTGCGCCACACTGCATGCGCGTCGGCCTGTAAAGATGTTCCCGCCTCGTGGCGGGAAAGGTTCTTGCCGCCTATTCTTCCCTATCGCGGCCCGTACCGGGAACTGGAGTCGGTATTAGTGGGCTTCACCCAACAGCCGGACAGGTGATCGTCCACCATTCCGGTGGCCTGCATCAACGCATACGCCGTGGTCGGACCGAAGAATCTCAGCCCCCGGCGTTTGAGTTCCTTCGCCATCGCGGTCGACTCCTCGGTCACCGCTGGCACATCGGTCACGTGGTCGAGTCGCTGCGCCCGGGGCTGCGGCGCGAACGACCACAGCAGCGTGTCCAGGTCCGTTCCCTCCAGGTCGAGCACGACGCGCGCGTTGACGACGGCCGCCTCGATCTTCGCCCGATTGCGCACGATTCCGGCGTCGCCCATGAGCCGTTCGACGTCGTCGGCACCGAACGTCGCGACCTTCTCGGGATCGAATCCGGCGAACGCGGATCGAAAAGCCTCGCGCTTCCGCAGAATTGTGATCCACGACAGTCCGGACTGGAACGCTTCCAGACACAGACGCTCGTACAGCGCGCTCGTGCCGTGGACCGGCTTGCCCCACTCGTCGTCGTGGTAGTCGCGGTACAACGCGTCGGACCCGGCGCCCCACGGGCAACGAAGCTTCCCGTCGGGCCCGGCGACGGCCGTCATTCGTCACTCGATTCCACGACGGCAGCGAGCTCGGACCGCAGCCGGTCGATCTCGGCGCTCAATCGGTCGAGCGCCCAGTCGACTTCGCTCGGCTTGTAGCCGCGCAGCGTCTGCTGGAACTTCAGCGCCCGGACGTCGTCGCCGGTGACGTCCTCGGCGGGAAGCACCGTCGCCGTCGTGCCCTCGGGGAGCGGTGCGAGTTCCTCACCACGTCCGAACACAGCACTGGCCACGAAGAAGAGCACGGCTGCGATCACGGCAATGATGACGACGTAGAGCAGGAGCGTCAGCATTGCTCGATGTTCTCACAGCGTGTTGATGGGAGGCCTGTCCGTCAACGACACCTCGGTCGAGAAGGGAACGAACGAGTCGCCCTCGGCGCGGAACTGCATCAACCCGGCACCGGAATCGACCATTCCGCACCGGCCGAGCATCGTGCCGACGATCTGACGGCTCATCGCCCCCAGTTCGACGAGTGGCCGATTACGGTGTTTGCGCACGCCGAGATTGACCTGGCCGATCGCATTCAAACCGAGCCGGTCGTACGTGTCGAGCAGCAAACCGATCTCGACGCCGTAACCCGGTGCGAACGGCACCGCGGACAACAGTTCGCGGGTGCCCGCGTATTCGCCGCCGAGCGGCTGGATCACGCCCGTCAGTTCCGGTCGCAGCGCGGCCAGCAGCGGTCGCGCGACGAGTTCGGTGACGCGGCCACCGCCGTTGGCGTCCTCGGAGCCGCTCGTCCGCAGCGGCCGTCGGTAGTAGCCCTTCACGAGATGGATCCCGTCGCCCGTGAGCAACGGCCCGAGGAGTTTCGGCACGAACGCCGGATCGGGATTGATGAGGTCGGAGTCGACGAACGCGATGATGTCGCCCGTCGACGCTGCGACGGAACGCCACAGAACCTCGCCTTTTCCCTTCACCGGGTCGAGCCCGGGGATGGCTTCCTCGCGGCTGATGACGCGTGCGCCCGCGGCCGTCGCACGTTCGGCGGTGGCATCGGTGGATCCGGAGTCGAGGACGATCAGCTCGTCGACGAGTCCGCCCAGAAGCGGATGGATGGTGTCGACGACGGCCGCGACCGTCTCCTCCTCGTTCAGCGCAGGCAGTACGACCGAGACGGTCCGTCCTGCTTTGGCCGCTTCGAGTTCGGCGAGCGACCAGGAGGGTTCGTCCCAGCTGTTCGTGTCGTTCCACGCCGTCGTCACCGACGTCGGTTCGGCAAGGGTCATGCGAGCCCCCTGACGGTTCGTACGGGACTTCTCGTTCCCTGGATCGCCGCCACCATGTCGACGACTCTTCTGGTCGACGCAACCTCGTGCACCCGGAACATTCGAGCGCCGCCTGCTGCGGCCCATGCTGTCGCTGCCAATGTTCCCTCCAACCGGTCGACGAGTTCTACACCCAGAGTCTCCCCGATGAAATCCTTGTTGCTCAGCGCCATGAGCACTGGCCATCCGGTGTTTACAAGAACGTCCAATCGACGCAACAACTCGAGCCCGTGGAACGTGTTTTTTCCGAAATCGTGGGTCGGATCGATCAGGATCGCGTCCTTCGCGACGCCGGCTGCGACGGCTTTCTCGGCCGCCGCGGTCACCTCGGCGACGACGTCCGCGACGACATCGGTGTAGCGGACGCGGTGCGGCCTGGTCCGCGGTTCGGCACCGCCCGTGTGCGAGCAGACGATGCCGACGCCTTCCGACGCGGCCACCCCGACGAGGTCGGGATCGGCCCCTGCCCACGTGTCGTTGATCATGTCCGCACCTGCCGCACAGGCGAGCCGTGCGACCTCGCTGCGCCACGTGTCGACGCTGACGAGCAGGTCCGGATACTCGTCGCGAATCGCTTCGACGAACGGCACGACGCGCCTGATCTCCTCGGCCGCGTCGACGACCGTTCCCGGTCCCGCCTTGACGCCGCCGACGTCGATCATGTCGGCACCCTCTGCGACCGCACGATGCACCGACGCCATCGCGGCGTCGTCGGTGAAGTTGGCGCCCTGGTCGTAGAACGAGTCGGGGGTGCGGTTGACGATGGCCATGACCAACGCGCGATCGTCGGCCACCGGCTTGCCGCAGAGTGTGCTCATGATGCCAAGTCTGGCACGCTAACCTTTCGGCGCCTTGCCTGCTGCAACCTCGTCGACGTAGCCGTCGTACGCCTTGTCGTAACCGCCGGACTTACCTCGCAGTACGTACAGCTCGCTGTCCGGGTCGTCGCCGTAACCGAGCTTGCGCAGCGCGACCTTCTGGCTCTTGAACGTCGAGGTCTGCTCCAAGGTATCGACGACCCGCACGAACAGCGGTACCGCGTAGCTCGGGAGCTTGTCGTACAGATGCTGGGCCACGGCCTTGCCGTCGAACGTCTCGCCGTCGCGCAGCGTCACCGCAGCCATACCCGCCTTGCCGTCGGCACCGTCGATGTCGACGCCGTAGACGACGGCACCGTCGACCGCCTTGTGCGTGCCGAGGGCACCTTCGACCTGCGTCGTCGCGACGTTCTCACCCTTCCATCGGAAGGTGTCACCGAGGCGGTCGACGAACGCGACGTGCAACCACCCCTGCTTACGCACGAGGTCACCGGTGTCGAACCACGTATCGCCGTCCTTGAAGCCGTCGCGCACGAGCTTCTTCTCGGACGCTTCGTCGTCGGAGTAGCCGTCGAACGGCGCCCGGTCGGTGACCTTGGACAGCAGCAGCCCGACCTCGCCGGTCCCGACGCGCTTCAGCTTGCCGTTGCTGCCGCGCTTGGCCTTACCGCTCTCGTCGTCGTACTCGACGACGGCATACGGCAGCGGGCAGACCCCCGCGGTCTTCTTCATGTTGAGCGCGTTGACGAACGCGATGTTGCACTCGCTGGCACCGTAGAACTCGGCGACGCGCTCGATGCCGAATCGGTCGGTGAACTCTTCCCAGATCTCCGGCCGCAGACCGTTTCCGACGACGAGCTTGACCGTGTTGTCGCGATCCGTGGACTTCTTCGGCTGCGTCAGCAGGTACCGGCACAGCTCGCCGATGTAGGTGAAGGCCGTGGCGTTGTTGGCCTCGACGTCGTCCCAGAAGTTGCTGACGGAGAACTGCCGTCCGATCGCCATCGTCGCGCCGCCCGCGAGCACCGACGACAGCGTCACCGTCAGCGCATTGTTGTGATAGAGCGGCAGGCAGCAGTAGATGACGTCGTCGCCGCGTAGCCGGACACCCATGTTGCCCAGACCGGACATCGACTTGAGCCAGCGGAAGTGACTCATCAGGCTGGCCTTGGGCATGCCCGTGGTGCCGGAGGTGAAGATGTAGAACGCCTTCTCCTTCGCCTGGATCTCGGCCGTCACCGGAGGGTTCCGGTCCGAGGCGTTCTTCGCGAGTTCGGTGAGTTCTTCCAGAGGCAGCACGTCCGGCGGAGAGTCGAGCGAGTCGAGCGCTTCCTGTGCGTTCTCGTCGAGTACGAGGACCTTCGATTCGAGAATCCCGAGGCTGTGCTCGAGGACGTCGCCGCGTTGGTTGTAGTTGAGCATTCCCGCAGTCGCGCCCAGTTTGACGGCTGCCAGCGCGGCGAACAGCGCCTCGGGACGGTTCTTGCTGAGGATGCCGACGACGTCACCGCGCCCGACGCCTCGATCGGCGAACACGTGCGCGTAGCGATTGACGAGCGCGTTGGCGTCGGCGTACGACGTCGACTCGCCCTCGAAACGTACGAAGGGGTGGCTGCCGCGCTTCGCTGCGACATCCTGGAAGACCTGGCCGATCGATGCCTTGTGGGTGGGCTTGCGTGTGAAACCGGCGAGCCCCCTCAACAGACTCGGGACCTCCGTCACCATCTTCGGCAATGCGATCGCGAGGTCGGTGACACCGATCTTCTGACGAGCGTCGACAGCCATTGACTCCCCTTTTATGACGTTGTGATCTTTCTTACCCTACTCCAGAGTAACCTCTGGACGGGCCGACGCACAGGCGTCGAGCGCTTCCGTCACCGACGTCGTCCTGATCAGCGCGTCCAACGCCCTCTGCTGGACGAAGCCGGTGGTGGACAGGCCGTCGATCCACGCCAGCAACCCGGCGTAGTGATCGCCCGGATCGAGCAGCACGACCGGTTTGTCGTGCATACCCAGGTACCCGGCGGTCCAGGTTTCGAACAACTCCTCCAGCGTCCCGATACCCCCGGGCAGCGTGATGAACGCGTCGGCGCGATCTTCCATGACCTTCTTGCGTTCGCGCATCGTGTCCGTGACGACCAGTTCGTCGGCGTCGACGTCGGCCACCTCGCGATGCACGAGCGCCTTCGGAATGACACCGAGCGTGAAAGCGCCTGCCGCACGGGCGGATTCGGCAACCGCGCCCATCATGGACACGTTTCCGCCCCCGGACACCAGCTGCCAACCACGACGGCCGATCTCGGTACCGAGCTCGCGCGCGAGGTCGATGAACTTCTGCTCGACCGGCCCCGATGCGCAGTAGACGCACACCCGGAGCGCCTCGCCGTTCACCAGCTCTCCCCTGTCGTTGCGTCCTTCTGGGATTCGATGACGATGCGCACGGCCTCGTCGACACTGTCGGTGCAATGAATCAGGTCGACGTCGCCGGGTGACACCTTGCCCTCGGTGACGAGGGTGTTCTTGATCCAGTCGAGCAGCCCGGACCAGAAGTCCGTGCCGAGCAGGATGATCGGGAAACGTGTGACCTTGCCCGTCTGGACGAGCGTCAGCGCCTCGAACAGTTCGTCGAGTGTTCCGAAACCGCCTGGGAGACAAACGAAGGCCTGCGAGTACTTGACGAACATCGTCTTGCGCACGAAGAAGTAGCGGAAGTTGATGCCCAGGTCGACCCACTCGTTGAGACCCTGCTCGAACGGCAGCTCGATGCCGAGGCCGATCGAATAGCCCTTCGCTGCGCTCGCGCCGCGGTTCGCGCCTTCCATGACGCCGGGACCGCCACCGGTGACGATCGCGAACCCGGCTTCGGCGAGCGCGGATCCGAGAGCCCGCGCACGCTCGTACTCCGGATGCTCGCGCGGCGTCCGGGCGGACCCGAACACGGTGACCGCCTTCGGCACCTCGGCCAGCGCCTCGAAGCCCTCGACGAACTCGCTCTGGATCCGCAGGACGCGCCAGGTGTCGGTGTGGATCCAGGCTCCCGTCCCACGCTGGTCGAGCAGACGCTGATCCGACGTCGACGTCTCGGTGTTGCGCCTGCGACGCAGTACGACGGGCCCCTTGTGCGTGGTCGGTTCCGGTTCCATGGCGTCCAGGCTAACGGGACGTCAGATAGCTCCGGAGGACGGTCGCGACGTGTGTGATCTGCTCGACGGGAACGCGCTCGTCGCGTTTGTGCGCGAGGTTGGGGTCGCCCGGTCCGTAGTTGACCGCGGGGATGCCCAGTGCCGAGAACCGGGACACGTCGGTCCATCCGTACTTGGCCCGGAACTGGCCTCCCGCAGCGTCGATCAACGCCGCGGCGGCTGGCGCGCCGAGACCGGGCAACGCACCCGCCGACGCGTCGGTGACCTCGAATCCCAGATCCACACCCTCTACGACCTCGCGCACGTGCTCGATCGCTTGGTCGACGCTACGGTCGGGCGCAAATCGGAAGTTGACGTCGAGTTCGGCCGCGTCGGGCACCACGTTGCCCGCGACACCACCGGAGATCCGGACCGCCTGCAGCCCCTCGCGATAGACGCATCCGTCGATGTCGACCTCGCGCGCCTGATACGACGCGAGGCGATTGAGAACGGCACCGAACTTGTGAATGGCATTGTCGCCCAACCAGGATCGTGCACTGTGCGCCCGAGTTCCGCTCGCCGACAACCGGATACGCAGAGTTCCCTGACACCCGGCTTCGATGAATCCGCCCGTCGGCTCACCGAGAATCGCGACGTCCGCCTGCAGCCATTCGGGCATCTCGCGCTCGATGCGCCCGAGCCCGTTGTACGACGCCGCGATCTCCTCGCAGTCGTAGAAGACGAGCGTGAGGTCGTGCGCGGGGTCGTCGATCGTCGCGGCGAGATGAAGGAACACCGCGTCGCCCGACTTCATGTCGACCGTTCCGCAGCCGTGGATGACGTCGCCCTCGGCGCTGTCCCGCTCACGTGTGCTCGGCACGTTGTCCGCGATGGGCACCGTGTCGAGGTGACCGGCCAGCATGACGCGGCTGGGCAGCCCGCGATCGGTCCGTGCCAGCACTGCGTATCCGCTGCGGACGATCTCGAAACCGGTGGTCTGCGCCCGCAGAGCCGCCTCGACCGCGTCGGCGATGATCGATTCGTCCTGCGAGACGCTCGGAATGTCGACGAGTGCGGCGGTCAGGTCGATCGGGTCGGCGTGCAGATCCAACGCGGGGTGCGAACTCATCCGTCCACCTTAAATGCCGGGGCCGTATCCTTGTTTCCCGTGAGCGCACAGGGAGCATCTGCAATCGGCATTGCCAACATCACCACCGGTGGCGTCGTCCTCGACACCTGGTACCCGAGCCCCGAGCTCGGTGAATTCGGCGAAACGGGCACCGTCCGCCTCGAAGGATCCGACATTCCGGCCGAGTTCGCCGACCTGGTCGGACCGGACACCGCGCGCGGCGTCGACGTCGTCGCAGTCCGCACCACCATCGCGTCCGTCGACGACGCACCCGTCGACGCGCACGACGTCTACCTGCGTCTGCACCTTCTCTCGCACCGCCTGGTCCAGCCGCACGGGGTTAACCTCGACGGACAGTTCGGCTTCCTCGCCAACGTCGTCTGGACCAACCACGGGCCGGCCGCGGTCGACGGCTTCGAGACCGTGCGCGCGAAGCTGCGTGCACGCGGACCCGTCACCGTCTACGGCGTCGACAAGTTCCCGCGTCTCGTCGACTACGTCGTTCCCACCGGGGTCCGAATCGCCGACGCCGACCGCGTCCGCCTCGGCGCGCACCTCGCCAGCGGAACGACCGTCATGCACGAGGGCTTCGTCAACTTCAACGCCGGCACGCTGGGTAGCTCGATGGTCGAGGGCCGTATCTCCGCGGGCGTCGTCGTCGGCGACGGTTCCGACGTCGGTGGTGGCGCATCCATCATGGGCACGTTGTCCGGTGGCGGCAAGAACGTCATCTCGGTCGGCAAGAGCTGCCTGCTCGGCGCCAACAGCGGCCTCGGCATCTCCCTCGGTGACGACTGTGTCGTCGAAGCCGGCCTCTACATCACGGCGGGCACGAAGGTCACCGGTCCGGACGGCACCGTCGTCAAGGCCGCGACGCTGACCGAGAAGAGCAACCTGCTGTTCCGTCGGAACTCGGTGTCCGGTGCCGTCGAGGTCGTGCCGTGGAAGGGTACGGGCGTCGAACTGAACGCTGCCCTGCACGCGAACGACTGAAACCGGACATATACTGACCCGGCGCTTCCGCCTGGAAGCTTCCCGCGGCTTGACGCTCGGCCCGGATGTTGCACCGTAGCTGTCGAAGAGGCGCGCAATGAGTGTGATGTTGGTGCTCGGGTCCTGCGGCGGGGCCGGAACCACGACGACGTCGGTCGGTCTGGCCAATGCACTGTCCCTGCAAGGTAATTCGGTCGTGGCCGTCGACGCCACGGTCGGTGGCGGCGATCTCGTCGATCGCGCCGCGGACCACGCCGTCACGGCGGCGACCGTCGAGTCGGGGTACACCGATGTGGACCTGTCCGTCACCAGCACCGGGGCTCAGGTGCTGGGACGGGCTTGGCCGGACGCCGACGACCCCGACTTCGGCCGGCTCGACTGGTATCTGAGCTGCACCGCCGATGCGGCGGTCTACGACTTCGGGCACCGCGGTTTCGAACGCGACAGCGCAAGCCCCCTCCGCAGCCAACCGTGGGCGGCGTTGGTGCTCGTCGTCCCGGCTCGTCCCGATGCCGTTCGACGGTCCAGAACGGCTCTGCACACGATTCGACTGGCGGCAGGAGCGAAAGCGCTGCGCCGCACCACCGTCGTGGTGTCGCAGTGCGACCCGGGCCCGAGCGTGGTCGGAATCGACGACGTGCGGCGCGGCCTGGACAGCGTGTTCGACGTCCTCGAAGTCCCGTTCGACCCACATCTCGCGTCCGGGTCGACCGTCACCGCAGCCGATCTGTCACCGGCCACAGCGCGTGCCTACGAGCGGATTCTCGCGTCGAACATTCGGTCCGCGTGGGGCACAATGTCGGCGTGAATATACCCAAGCCCCGCTTCCGACTACCGGTGCTCGGTGACATTCTCAGCATCGACGCGGCGAAACCGACCCAGCGCGAACTGAAGATGGCGTCGGAGCTGGGTCCGATATTCGAACGTAAGATCCTCTCGCACCGGCTCGTCGTGGTCAGTGGCGCCGACCTGGTCGCCGAGCTCAACGACGAGTCACGGTTCACGAAGTTCCTCGCACTCCCGCATCGGAAGCTACGCGCGCTGGGCGGTGACGGCTTGTTCACCGCGTTCAACTCCGAGCCCAATTGGGGTGCGGCACATCGAGTTCTGATGCCGGGTTTCAGCCGCGACGCGATGCGGCGATATCACCACGTCATGCAGGACGTGGCCGGTGAACTCGTCGAGCATTGGCGGGCGCGTTCCGACCGGTTCGTCGACGTCACCGCGGATCTGAACAAGCTGACGCTCGAGAACATGGCCCGCGCCGGATTCGGCTACAGTTTCGATTCCTTCGAGCGTGACGACGACGCGTTCGTCGCCGCCATCGTTCGCATTCTCGGACAGGTGAATCGAACGTCGAACGACCTCCCCCTCACTCGGCTGTTCGACAAGAAGTCCCGACTGCAGAACGAGCGCGACATCGAGTACGTGCACGGCGTGGTCGACGACGTCATCGAGAAACGGTTGCTGGACAACGACACTCGTCACGACGACCTGCTCGACCTCATGCTGCACACACCCGATCCCGAGACCGGAGAACTGCTGGACCGTGTGAACATCCGTCACCAGGTTCTGACGTTCCTCGTCGCCGGAAACGAAACCACTGCGGGCACACTGGCATTCGCGCTGTACTTCCTGGCGACGCACCCCGACGTCGCAGCCAGGGTGCGGGAGGAGGCCGACAACGCAGCGGACTCGGTGGCCTACGAGGACATCTCGAAGCTGCGCTACATCCGCAGCGTCGTCGACGAGACCCTGAGGCTCTGGCCGTCGGCTCCCGGTTATTTCCGCAAGGCGCGTCAGGACACGTCGTTGGCGGACGGGAAGTACCCCATGAAGGCCGGCGAGTGGGCATTCGTACTGACGCTCGGGCTGCATCGGGATCCGGTCTGGGGTCCGGATGCGGACGTCTTCGACCCGGATCGCTTCTCGTCGGCTCGCGCGAAATCCCGCCCGGCCCACGCGTACAAGCCGTTCGGAACCGGAATGCGCGGCTGCATCGGACGTCAGTTCGCCCTGCACGAATCGGTGCTGACGCTCGCACGACTCGCGCAGTCGTTCGACTTCGAACTCGACGACGGCTACGAGCTGGACATCCAGGAATCGTTGACGCTCAAACCGCAGAACATGCGCATGAAGGTGCGGCAGCGGTGAGCACGTCACGTCCCGAGTGGATTCTGATCGAAACGCTCGTCCCCGGTGAGATGAACGTCGTCGCCAAGGGTGGGAGCCCGAGACGTTTCGCCGACGCCGTATCCCTGCAACGACTCGCTCCCGATTCGAAGATCGGCGTCGCACCGTTCCTGAAGCGTGCGCTCGAATCTCGTTCGCGCTACGAGGAAGTGGTCGATGTGCGCACGCGAGGCGGCGGGTCGACGGCATTTCGCCTGCTGACGCACCCGGTTCTCGGCCCGACCGGCGCGGTCCATGCGCTGCAACTGTGGATGGGTCCGTCGGACGTCGAGCCGGGCCCACCGCGCATCACGTCGGGAGTCAGCTGGCTGCTGGAGAAAGGCGTCATCGCGCAGACTCTGGAGGCGTCGATGATGTCGGGCGTCGAACCCGACGCGCACGTGCCCGAGCGGACGCCGGCCGAGTACTACGCGAAGTCGATACGGTTCGACGACACCGCGGGCTTGTTCACCCTGTGCCTCGCTCCGACCGCGGGCGGTACCTGGGAAGGCTCGTTCAGCGTGCTGCACGCCGACGGCCGCATCATGCGCTGGCACTGTCATGCCCGCGCGTGCCTGGAACCGGGCGAGGTCGGCGCGCGCGTTCTGTGGCACGACGTCACCGACTCCGTCGAACCGGACAAGCCGCTGCTCGACGTGCTCGCCCGGCAACGCGGCATGGAAGCGCTCGGCATCTACCCCGCGTTGCTCGTCCCGGAACGAAGCCTGCTGACGATGTGGCTGTGCGAGAACCCGGCGCCCTGGGTGCAGTGGCGTGACGTGTCGTCGGGCTTCGACGTGTTCCACGCCGACGATCGGCACATCATCGCGTCGGCACACGAGCGGGTGCAGGGCGGTGGGCACGAACAGATCGTCGTGCGAACCAAGGGCAGCCCGGGCCACGCACCCTGGATCCCGACGCACATGCGCATCTCGTCGTACCCCGGAGACCTGGGACGTCACCTCGCCGTGGTCGACATGTACCTGGACTAGCCGATCGACTTCAGAGAGTCCAGGGTGCGGACGACGGCACGCGCTGCTTCGGCGCCCTTCTTCTCCAGGTGATTCGAGAAGAACTCGATGTGATCGGCATGCTCGTGGAAGTGATGCGGCGTCAGGACGACGGAGAACACCGGCACGTCGGTGTCCAGCTGCACTCTCATGAGTCCGTCGATGACAGCTGTTTCGACGAACTCGTGACGGTAGATACCGCCGTCGACCACCAACGCCGCGGCGACGATGGCCGAGTAGCGTCCGGTGCGCGCCAGCCGCTGCGCGTGCAGCGGAATTTCGAACGCCCCCGGCACCTCGAAGGTGTCCACGTTGGATCCGAATTCGGCGACGAACCCCTCACGGGCGCGGTCGACGAGCTCCTTGTGCCACGTGGCTTGGACGAAGGCAACGGTTCCAGACTGTTCGGTCGTCATGGACGTCGATGCTAGTCGCCGAGCAGATCGAGAGTTCGCTCGTCCGGCCTGCCGTCGAAATACTTCTCGAGAACATGAGCGAACACCTCGACGTCCGGTCCCGCGGCCGCGAACAACGTGATCGACGAATGCAGCTTCAGGTTGTCGGGGTAACCGAAGATTTCGTCGACGGTCTTGCCTTGAACCTTCCGGACCAGATTCGACGCCTCCAACAGTCGTGAACCGAGGACGTCGTGCTCCAGATACAACTGGGCCTCGGTCATGTCCGCGATGGCGAAGTGCTGTGCCGTCGGACTCGACCCCAGCCCCGCCAACTGCGGGAACACGAACCACATCCAATGCGACACCTTGCGACCCGCTTTCAGTTCGGCGCGGACATCACGCCACACCGGGTCCTGAGCGTCGACGAACTTCTGGAAGTCGTACTCGGTCATGTCTACCGCTCCCCCGGCATGATCCAGCCGTAGAACTTCTCGACGTCGACATACAGGACGAGTCGCTTGTCGGCGACCATCGCGGCCCGGTAGTCGTCCCAGTCGGGGTGCTCACCCTGAACCTTGCGGTACAGCGCGATGAGCTGTTCGACGGCGTCGTCGTCCGGTTCCGTCGCCACCGCCGACAACCGCGCGGTACCTTCGGCGACGCCGTACGCCGCACCCTGCTCGGCGTTGACGTACAGGCTGACCCGAGGGTCGCGTCGAATGTTCTTCGTCTTCGCCCGCCCGTCGGTGATCGAGATCGCGAACTGCCGCGCGTCGGCGTCGTAGTGGTAGGTGATGTTCGAGATCTGTGGGCGCCCGTCCCGCTTGATCGTCGACAGCGCAGCGAGGTTCGTCTCGGTGAACAGGTTCTCGATGTCGTCCATACGTCCCCACGCTAGCCGCCGACGAGGCTGGGTTCGACAGGCATGGCCGAAGTCAGCAGGTCCCCGTCGTCGGCGGACCGCACCAGAACCGGCATGGCCTCGCCGATGATGTCGAGCATGACATCGGGTCCGAGTCCCGACGCCACCGCCGGATACAGCGTCGTCACCCCGAAGGCCAGTACACACTGCGACCCGGTGACGGCTGCCGGCAGCTCGAGGCCTCCGAGCTCGATGCTGTTCTCCGCCACAACGAGATTCACGTACTCGTTCGGTTGTTCTTCCAGCCCACGGAGAAGCGCTGTCCGTGAGACGACGACCCGTGCCGTGGCGTCGGGCAAGCCGTCGAGCATGGCTCGGTAGTCGGGAAACTGCTCGGCGAGAACGCGGCAGGGCTGGGCGTCCCCGCCGTCGGCCATGAAGTCGACCGCGGACGACCTTATCTCGATGTGCACCCGATGAGTGCGTCGCACGAACGGCAGGGCAGCGCGGAGATCGGCCCCGTCCAGGACACCCGTCCACTGTCGGCTCGACTGGACGGGCATGGTCCGCGTCGAGAGGCGGTAGCGATCCGTCGCAGTCAATGTCATTGTCGCCGAGTCGATTTCGAGGAATACACCCGACAGCACCGGGGCTTCGGGGTCGTGAGTCGTCGCGGTGATCACCTGCTCGACGGCGTTCGCGAAGACAGGTCCGTTGACAGTGATCATGAAGCGCTCCTCGTTCTCGATCGCGAAAGTTCTGTGTAGTGCCGCGGCGGTTCGGCCGGCCCGTCGCGCATCGTCGCCGAGCCGAGCCACGTGTCGGTCGATCGCGGCGGGATTCCCGGACAGCACATCGGCGACGGCGTCGAGTGGCATCCCGATGTCGCGCAACTGTCGAATGGTCACGGCGTGGTCGATCTGCGCCGCGGCGTAGTACCGGTATCCGGAGAATTCGTCGACCTCGGCGGGGGTCAACACTCCCGAGTCCGCGTAGAAGCGCAACGCTCCCGGTGTCAGTCCGGTGGTACGTGCGAATACTCCGATGGTCATCAGTTCGGTGTCGGTCACACGAATCATCCTGGGCCTTCGGGTAGGTCGAGAGTCAAGAGACCTCCCGGTACATTCGTCTCATGACCACCACGACACCGCCCCGCAACCGACGCAGCACCGCCGGCCGGCTCGCGGGCATCGTGGCTGTCGTGGTCGTGATCGCCGCAGGTGTCCTGTGGTTCGCGCCGAGCCGATACCTCCCCTGGGACACGACGCCGTTTCCCGAGATCGATGCGTCGACCCTGACGCCGCAGCAGGCAACCGTCGTCGAGCTTCTTCGGTCCGAGCACGAGCAGCAACGACCGGGCACGTTCTATTCGGATGGCGTCGAAGAAGCGTGGTGCGCCAACTTCGTCAGCTGGATCATGCGCGAGGCAGGACAGCCGCTCAGCAATCCGAACTCCGGTAGCTGGCGTATCCCCGGCGTGTACACGCTCACCGAGTACTTTCAAGCGCAGGGCACATTCGAGCCGAAGGGCTACTCCCCCAACGTCGGTGACGTCGTCCTCTACGACAACAGCAGCTGGGTCGGGCAGCACACCAACATCGTCGTGGCCGTCGACGGAGACACCGCGACGACGGTCGGCGGCAACGAACTCGGCAAGATTCGTGTGCACACCGTCGACGTCCGATCCGATTCCGCGATCGTCGGGTTCGGTCGCCTAGCGAACTGACCGATTGCGCATCGATTGTTCATTTGCCGACCGATTCTGGTGCGCAAACGAATAATTCATCGGCAAACAGCTAGCCCAACAGCTTCTTCTGCACCTTGCCCATTACGTTTCGCGGCAGGGAATCCACGACCCGAACCTCCCTGGGCCGCTTGTGGATCGACAGTTCCGACGCCACCAGATCGATCAGTTCCTGCTCGTCAACGCCACTTCCGACGACGAACGCGACGATCCGCTGACCGAGATCGTCGTCGGGCACACCCACCACCGCGACCTCGTCGACCGACGCGTGCCCCAGAAGAACCGTCTCGATTTCGCCTGCGCCGACGCGATATCCGCCGGACTTGATCAGGTCGGTCGATGCGCGTCCGACGATGCGATGGAAGCCGTCGGGTTCGATCACGGCGACGTCACCGGTGTCGAACCAGCCGTCCTCGGTGAAGGACTCGGCCGTCGCGTCCGGGTTGTTCAGGTAGCCGTCGAATAGCATGGGTCCACGCACCTGCAGCGCGCCGATGGACTCCCCGTCGTGCGGCACGACAGAGCCGTCCTCCGCCGTCAAGCGTGTCTCGACGCCGTTCACCGGCAATCCCACCGATCCCGGGCGTCGCTCGCCGTCGAACCGCGTCGACAGCGTGATCAGCGTTTCGCTCATCCCGTACCGTTCGACCGGCGCGTGGCCGGTCAACGAGCGAATCTTCTCGAACACCGGCACCGGCAGCGGGGCGCTTCCCGACACCAGCAGTCGTGCGTCCGCCAGCGCCCGCGCGGAGTCGGGATCCGCCGCGACGCGCGACCACACCGTCGGGACGCCGAAGTACAGAGTCCCCTTCGCGGCTGCGTACAGCGACGGCGTCGGCTTGCCGGTGTGAACAACCGGGCTGCCCACACGCAACGGACCGAGCAACCCGAGGATCAGCCCGTGCACGTGGAACAACGGAAGTCCGTGCACGAGTGTGTCTTTCCACGTCCACTGCCACGCCTCGGCGAGCGCATCGAGGCCTGCGGCGATGGCGTCGCGCGACAGCAACACGCCCTTCGGCGGTCCCGTCGTACCCGAGGTGTAGAGAACGAAGGCGATCGACGACGGGTGCGGATCCGGGTAACTGTGCCACGACCGCGCATGCTGTCGCACCGGGAGAACCTGCAGACCGGCCGTGTCGTCGGGCGCCTCGCCCAGCCACGCCTGGGCGCCCGAATCACGGAGAATGTGCTCGCGTTCGGCAGGTCCCGCGTCCGGCGGAACCGGTACGACGGTCACTCCCGCGATGAGACATCCGACGACAGCCAGCACGGTCTTCACGGACGGAGTCGCCAGTACGGCAAGGCGTTCGGCCTGCGCTACGCGCTCGGCAACCGACGTCGCAGCACCGAGGATGTCACCACGCGACAGCGAGACGCCGTCGATGGTGACGGCGTCGGGAATGTCCTCCCCGCGCGCGACGGCGAGTGGATTCAATGAACGAAGCAGCACATGGTTACCGTACATACATGGATGCCGACGGAATCGACACCGGCGATTACGCCGAATACCTGACGGTCCTCGCTGGAGAGCTGCGGCCCGGCGTGTATCTGATCGGCACGGACGTCGGTGAGGACGAGGACACCGACGAAGAACTCGACGACGACGAGGACGACGACGAGATCGATCGCACCACCGACAGTGCACCTCGTCTCGTGTACTCGGTCCAGTCGGACGACTTCTGGACTCGGGTCGAACTCGCCGATCTCCGTGCGACGCAGATCTACGAGGAACAGCACGCTCGTAACCCGAACTCGAACGTCGAAGCGAAGCGTTTCACGACGGTCGAGGCGTTCGGCAGTAACGAGCTCGTCTACATCCTGCGTATCAGGCGCGGGGGTTGGGACGTCGGGTAGCGCCGAGCAGCTCGGTCAATTCCTCGGCGTACGACAGCTTTCGGCGCAGGTTCTCGCACGCCGCCTGGGCTTTGGCGTGGCATTCGTCGACGAACGCTTCCGCCTCGGCGACGCCGTCGCCGCCTGCTGCGATGACGTCGAGCGAGTCCAGCAGTCGACGCATCTCGTCGAGCGTGAATTCCAGAGGCTTCATTCGGCGAATGACGATGAGCCGCGTGAGGTCGACCTCGGTGTACAGCCTAAATCCACCCGCGCTGCGTTCCGACGGCGGTACGAGGCCGACGTCGTCGTAGTGACGCAGCGTGCGGATCGACAGCCCGGTGCGCTCGGCGATTTCACCGATCTGCATGAGATCCGGCACCGCTCAGCCTTCCCCACCCAGTCGGCCTGTCAGACGCTCGTGGCGTTCTTTGCTCGGTCCGTGCAGTCCCACGATGGAGACGGCCTTTCCTGCTCGGGCGTACTTGGTCGTCACGGCGTCGAGGGTAGCAACGGTCGACGCGTCCCAGACGTTCGCTTCGGTCAAGTCGATGACGACGTTCGACGGGTCGGCGGAGTAGTCGAACTGGTGGATCAAGTCGTTGCTCGACGCGAAGAAGAGCTGGCCCCGTACGCCGTAGACGCGGGTGTCGGCGTCGGGTCCCGGCAGCTCGACGACCTCGGTGACATGCGCGACGCGGCGCGCGAACAGGATCATTGCAACGACGACACCGACGATGACGCCGTACGCCAGGTTGTCGGTCAGCACCGTCACCGCGACCGTCGCGACCATGACTGCCGTCTCGCTGAGAGGCATGCGACGCAACGTCTTCGGCGCGATGGAGTGCCAGTCGAACGTCGCGAAGCAGACCATGATCATGACGGCCCCGAGTACCGACATCGGGATGCGCGCCACCACGTCGCCGAACACGACGACCAGAAGCAACAGGAACGCTCCCGCCAGGAACGTCGAGATGCGGGTGCGAGCGCCGGAGATCTTCGTGTTGATCATCGTCTGACCGATCAGCGCACAGCCGCCCATCCCGCCGAACGCTCCCGTGACGATGTTGGCGATGCCGAGGCCCGCGCCTTCGCGTGTCTTGTTCGACGGGGTGTCGGTGACGTCGTCGACGAGCTTGGCCGTCAGCAGTGATTCGAGAAGTCCGACGAGAGCCATCGCGAACGCGAACGGCGCGATGATCGTCAGTGTCTCCATGTTCCACGGCACGTCGGGCATGAACAGCGACGGCAACGACGACGGGAGTTCGCCTTCGTCACCGACGTTCGGAACCTGCAGACCGAAGACGATCGTCACGAGCGTCAAGGTGGCGACGGCGACGAGCGGCGCGGGAATTGCCGTCGTCAACCGGGGAAGGACGATCATGATGACGATCGCGGCGGCAGCGATCGGGAAGACCAGCCACGAGACGTCCACGAAATAGCGAATCTGGGCGATGAAGATGAGGATCGCGAGTGCGTTGACGAAGCCGACCATGACGCTGCGCGGGATGAACCGCATCAGCTTCACGGCACCGAACGCGGTCAACGCGATCTGGATCGCCCCACCGAGCAGAACCGTCGCGACGAGGTAGTCGAGGCCGTACTGCGGAACGATCGGCGCGATGACGAGGGCGACGGATCCCGTTGCCGCAGAGATCATCGCGGTGCGACCGCCGACGATCGCGATGGTGACGGCCATCGTGAAAGCCGAGAACAGTCCGACACTCGGGTCGACGCCGGCGATGATCGAGAACGAGATCGCTTCGGGAATCAACGCCAAGGCGACGACGAGGCCGGCGAGAACCTCGGTCTTCAGTCTTTTCGGGGAACGCAACGCGGACAGAACAGACAGCGTGGTCGACACGTCATGAGGCACGTGGCACCACTCTACCCTCACGTGAGGGTAGAGTCTCACGCGGTCGACGTCAGACCGACGACGCCACCGTCCCGACGCCCAGTGCCGCGAGGATTCCGGCACTGATGCGGTCGAGCCAGTCGGTGACCTTGGGCCGGCGCAGCAATGCGACCGCGCGCGACGCCGCGATCGAGAACACACCCATCACCAGCGCCGCGACGACGACCTCGACGAGCCCCAGCGTCATCGCACCGCCGAACGTGACGACCGTCAGGAACTGCGGAACGACGGCGAGATAGAAGAGGCCGACCTTCGGGTTCAGGGCACACGACAGCACGCCTGCCCCGAACGCGGACCGCATCGACGCGGCGACGGGAACCAGCGGCTCTCCCGCCGCCTTGTTCTTCCGACGCGCCATGAAAGCTCGAACGCCCAGGTAGAGCAGGTACAAACCCCCGAGGACCTTGATGACGCGGTAGACCGTCGCGGATTGCTCGACGATCGCAGCGAGCCCCACGGCTACCAGTGCAGCCCACAGGAAACCGCCGATCGAGACGCCCATCGCAGCCGCGATTCCCGGCTTCAGTCCGCCGATGCTGTACCTCAGCACCAGGAACGAGTCCGGTCCCGGCAGGATCGCCAGCAGAAAGCACACACCGGCGAAGCCGAGCAACAGGCTGAAAGTCATGCGGAGAATGAAAGCACCCAGGCAGGGCGAAGTTCAAACTAAATAGACAGCCTCGTAGCCGCGGCGCCGATGCGTTCGTCCGAAGCCGTCAGCGCGATACGGACGTGCCGAGCACCGGTCGGACCGTAGAACTCGCCGGGTGCGACGAGGATGCCTCGCTCGGCGAACCAATCGACGGTGTCTCGGCACGGTTCGCCGCGCGTCGCCCACAGGTACAGGCCTGCTTCGGAATGGTCGACGGTGAAGCCCGCGCCGCGGACCGCGTCGAGGAGTTCCTTTCGACGTGCCCGGTAGCGCTCACGCTGCAGGTTCTCGTGCTCGTCGTCCGTCAGCGCGGCAGTCATCGCAGCCTGAATCGGAGTGGGCACGATCATGCCTGCGTGCTTGCGGACCTCGAGCAGGTCCTTCACGAGCACCCGGTCGCCCGCGACGAAACCGGCACGGTAACTCGCCAGATTCGAGGTCTTCGAAAGCGAGTGCACCGCAAGAAGATTGGTGTGGTCGCCGTCGCACACACGCGGGTCGAGGATCGAGACGGCCTCGGCCTCCCACGTCAGTCCGAGGTAGCACTCGTCGGACACGACGACGGCGTCGCGCTCACGAGCCCATGCGACGACCTTGCGTAGGTGGTCGATCCCGAGCACCTTGCCGGTCGGATTCGACGGCGAATTGATGAACACGAGCGACGCACGCTCGGGTCCGAGTCGATTCAGGCCGTCGGCGCGCGTCACGCGAGCGCCGGCCAGAAGGGCGCCGACCTCGTACGTCGGGTACGCGACTTCCGGGATGACGACGAGATCGTCGGCGCCGAGACCGAGCAGCGACGGCAACCAAGCGATCATCTCCTTGGTTCCGATCGCAGGCAGGACCGCCTCGATGTCCAGACCGGTCACTCCGTACCGACGCTGCAGCGCCGAAACGGCCGCTTCACGTAGCTCGACTGTTCCGATGGTGGTCGGATATCCGGGCTCGTCCGACACCGATGCCAACGCGTCGCGAATCACCGGGGCGACGGGGTCGACGGGCGTGCCGACGGACAGGTTGACGATGCCGTCGGGATGCGCCTGCGCCTTCTCCTTCGCGCCGGTCAGAGAGTCCCACGGGAAGTCGGGCAGGCCTGAAGCGACCGATATACGAGCCAAGGTCAGTGCTCACCCATGGGAGGAAGTGCCTTGATGAACGGCGGATCGTAGTCGACCTTGCCGAGCTTGGCCGCGCCGCCGGGCGAACCCAGGTCGTCGAAGAAGTCGACGTTCGCGCTGACGTATCCGCTCCACTGCTCCGGCACGTCGTCCTCGTAGAAGATCGCCTCGACGGGGCAAACCGGTTCGCACGCACCACAATCGACGCACTCGTCCGGGTGGATGTACAGCATTCGGTTACCCTCGTAGATGCAGTCCACCGGGCATTCTTCGATGCACGCCTTGTCGAGCACATCGACACACGGTTCCGCAATCGAGTAGGTCACTGCTGCTCTCCCTCCCTTTCCGATAGGTCGACGCCGAGGTGGCACCTCGAACGCCCTGAATATCCTAGTATCGCGTCGTAAAAATCCGACAACCAGCGCAGGGTGTCCTCACTTGTGCGACGACGCGTCCGCATCCGACGTCGTTCGGGGGCCTACGTGCTTCGTCTCGGCCGCGTGGTCGGCGATCCACCGACGTCCCTGTTTCGCCGCTCGCGACAACGCCTCCCGCTCGCCGACGAAGCTGGCCAGGCCGCCTACCACCGGAATCGCGGAGATCACCCGAAACGGCAACCGGCTGTGCGGACGTTTGGCCAGCTCGCCGGACACGTCACGCAGCACCGCCGCGACATCCCACATGGCCCGCAGCAGCGCGAACGGTCCGGAGCCCCGAGGGCGTTCCTTGTCCTGGGCGGCGTCGCGTTCGGAGAGATCGATGTCACGTTCGCACAGCACTGACGCCAGCAACCGCACGTGCGTCTCTCGATCGGTCACTCCACTCTCGCGCGCGACGGCGACGAGAACCATTGCCTGATTGGCGAACCCGAGCAGATCCTGCAGCGGCAACCGGTTGACGAGCACGCCGAATACACCGGGAAACGCCACTGCGACGGTGTTCAACGCGCCGATCCGGGCGACCCACCACTGCGAGCGCGCGTCGGCACCGAGTTCCTGCCATCCCCGAGTTCCCGGGAAATCGGTGGCGTTCAGCGCCCAGGCCAGTGCATCGAAAGCCTTGTCGACGACGGTGTCATCGGCCTCGGGCGTCCGGAATGTACGAGCTTTCAAACCCACCGGATCGCGGGTTCCGAGGATGTCGAGAACAGGGTCGATGATGGCGACGGCTCGTGTCAGAGCGGCCGCGACGGTGCGGTCTTCCATCAGACGAGTCCGAGCGCGGGCATGTGCTCGACGCGGTCGTAGGTGGTGGTGCGTTCGCGGGCGGGACGGCCGATACCGTTCGCGATCTCGTGCAATTCCGCGACGGTCTTCTCCGAACCGTTCTCACTGCCTGCCATACGGGAAATGGTCTCCTCCATCAACGTGCCACCGAGATCGTTCGCGCCACCGTTCAACATCACCTGCGTACCGGTGATACCCAGCTTCACCCAGGAGGTCTGGATACTGTCGATCCGCCCGTGCAACATGATCCGCGCGAGCGCATGCACCGCACGATTGTCCCGATTCGTCGGACCCGGCCGCGAGGCCCCCGCCAGATACAGCGGCGAGGACTGATGCACGAACGGCAACGGCACGAACTCGGTGAACCCACCTGTCCGATCCTGAATCTTCTTGAGCACGTTCATGTGTCCGACCCAGTGCGACGGGTTGTCCACGTGCCCGTACATCATCGTCGAACTCGATCGCAGTCCCACCTCGTGCGCGGTGGTGACCACGTCGATCCACTCCGCTGCAGGCAATTTGCCTTTCGTGAGCACCCAGCGGACCTCGTCGTCGAGGATCTCCGCCGCCGTGCCCGGAATGGTGTCCAAGCCCGCCTCGCGCAGAGCCGTCAGCCACTCACGCACCGACTGCCCACCCCGCGAGGCGCCGTTGACGATCTCCATCGGGGAGAACGCATGCACGTGCATGCTCGGCACCCGCTCCTTCACCGCGCGCACCAGATCCGCATAACCGGTGACGGGAAGTTCGGGGTCGATACCGCCCTGCATACACACCTCGGTCGCGCCGGCGACATGCGCTTCCCACGCCCGATCCGCCACCTCCGACGTCGACAGCGTGAACGCATCCGCATCACCCTTGCGCTGCGCGAACGCGCAGAATCGGCAGCCGGTGTAGCAGATGTTGGTGAAGTTGATGTTCCGGTTGACCACGTAGGTGACGTCCTCGCCCATCACCTGCTTACGCAGGTCGTCGGCCAGCGCCGCGACCGCATCCATGCCGGCACCCTCGGCCGTCGCCAACGCCAGATACTGCTCGTCACTGCACCCGGCCGGATCGGCTTCGGCCGCCTTCAGCGCAGCCATCAGATCCCGGTCGACGCGTTCGAGCCCGGCCAGATCGCGCACCTGCTCACGAATGGAATCCCAATCCCCGAACGCGTTCGCCAGATCGCTACGGGTGTCGGTGTTACGGCCGTGCGAGTCGATCTCGGTGTTCAGATCGATGCGGCCCGACGATTCCCACTGCTCGTCCGGTTCCTGCCACGGCAGGCCCGACGGCGTGACATCTGCCCGGGCCATCCCGGTCTCCGGATCCGCCAACGCATGCACGTGCGCCGAGATGCGCGGGTCGATCCACGGCGCGCCGGCGAGAACATATTGCGGCTGCGCGGCGGTCCGTTCCACCAGCGTGTACCCGCCGGCCTGAGACAGCTCGGCGAGGGTGTCCAGGTTCGGCCACGGACGTTCGGGATTGACATGATCCGGCGTCAGCGGCGACACCCCACCCCAGTCGTCGACGCCCGCCCGCAGCAACGCCGCGGTCTCCTCTGCCTCGACGAGGTTCGGCGGAGCCTGAATCCGCATGGCCGGCCCCATCAGAATCCGCGTCACCGCGATCGTCGCGAGGAATTCCTCCATGCCCGCGTTCGGTGCCGACCGCATCGCCGTGTCGGACTTGGCCAGGAAATTCTGCACGATGATTTCCTGAACGTGCCCGAATGCCTTGTGCACCTTGCGGATTGCCATGATCGACTCGGCGCGGTCTCGAATGGTCTCCCCGATGCCGACGAGAATGCCCGTCGTGAACGGAATGTTGAGTCGGCCCGCATCGGTCAACGTGCGCAGCCGCACCTCCGGATCCTTGTCCGGGCTACCGTAATGCGCCTGCCCCTTCTCCTCGAACAACCGGCGCGACGTCGTCTCGAGCATCATGCCCATCGACGGCGCCACGGGCTTGAGCCGCGAGAGTTCCTGCCACGACATCACCCCCGGATTCAGATGCGGCAGAAGACCGGTCTCCTCCAACACCCGAATCGCCATGGCGCGCACGTAATCCAACGTCGAGTCGTAGCCGCGCGAGTCGAGCCACTCCTTCGCCTCCGGCCACCGCTCCTCCGGCCGGTCACCGAGGGTGAACAGCGCTTCCTTGCACCCGAGATCGGCACCTTTGCGTGCGACCTCGACGATCTCGTCCGGGTCCATGAACAACCCGTGCCCCTCGGCCTTCAACTTCCCCGGGACGCTCACGAACGTGCAGTAATGGCACTTGTCGCGGCACAACCGCGTGATCGGGATGAACACCTTCCGCGAATACGAGACCGTCTTCGCACGCCCCGCCGACTCCAACCCCGCATCACGCACCCGCGACGCCGACGCCATCAGATCGACCAGATCCTCACCGCGCGCATGCAACAGCACAGTGGCCTCGTCGACGTTCAAACTCACCCCGTCACGAGCACGACGCAGCACTCGACGCATGGCGGACGGGGCAGGGGCTTTCTCGTCGTGTCGAACAGGTGCAGCAGGATCAGGCAGCATGGTCACCAGTCGATCATGCTCCTCCGACACGATCGTGTGCCACCGGGAGGTCCCCGAAGCTAGATTCGTAGCCATGATCACGATGACCGACCCGGCGTGGCGGCCGAGTCCCCGTGCGAAGCAGTTGTGGGCGATCAATGCAGCTCTGATGTGGATTCCGGTGTTCGTCGCGCAGATCGTGTGGGCCGTGATCGATGGTCGGTGGACGACGTGGCCACACGTAGCGGCGCTTGCCGTGACCGTCACCGTGGCCGTCGCGCACATCGTGGGTGTGCCGCTGTGGCGCTACCGGGTGCATCGGTGGGAGATCAGCGAGACCGCCGTCTACACGCTGACGGGATGGTTCGACCAGGAGCGACGCATCGCACCGATTTCGCGGGTCCAGACCGTCGACACCGAACGCGGCCCGATCGACCGCATGCTCGGCCTGGCGACCGTGACCGTGACGACGGCGTCGTCGGCGGGCGCCGTGAAGATCACTGCCCTGGACAAGGACGTCGCGGACAAGACCGTCGCTCGGCTGACCGACATCGCCGGGCGCACACTGGGTGACGCGACGTGACCACCGAGACCGAGCTTCTCGTCGAGGAGGAGCAGAGGCCGTGGCTTCGACTCGACAAGCGCATGCTGCTGGTGCATCCGGTGAACGAGGGCGTCAAGGTTCTACCGGTCCTGCTGGTGTCGTTCGTCGTCGGTAGCCAGAGCGGCAATCACCTGTGGGGACTGATCATCCTGGCGATCGTGGTCGTCTACGCGATCCTCCGCTGGTTCACCACGAGTTACCGCATCGGCCCGGTACACGTACAACTTCGGACGGGCGTCTTCCAGAAGAAGGTGCTGTCGGTTCCACGCAGCCGCATCAGGTCGGTGGACATCGAGGCGAACCTGCTGCATCGCGTACTCGGGCTGTCCATCCTGCGAATCGGCACGGGACAGCAAGCAGGCAAGGGCGAGAAGTTCGAACTCGACGCCCTCGACGCGAATGTCGTTCCCGCGCTGAGGGAAGAGCTGCTGCACCGTGTCACCCGCGCCGGCATCGGTCCGGGTGGACCGCCGGTAGTCGAAACCGAGATCGCGCACTGGCAGACGTCGTGGGTGCGGTTCGCACCGTTCTCGTTCACGGGTGTCGTGACGATCGCGGCCGCCATCGGCGTGCTGTTCCAGTACGGCCTCGGTCAACGGCTCGCCGAATCGTCGGTGATCAGCGACAGCATCGATTCCGCCGAACGACTGGGAATCGTCGTCGTGGTACTCGTCGGACTGGCGCTCCTGTTGGTCGTCGCGAGCGTGTTCGCCTGCGTCCGCTACCTGATCACGTACGGCAACCTGACCGTCACCGACGACGGAACACGGATGCACGTGAATCACGGTCTGCTGAAGACCCGTTCGACGACACTCGACCGCAAACGGCTCCGCGGGACGTCACTGTCGGAACCGTTGCTTCTGCGGTCCGTGAACGGCGCCCGGCTCGACGCGATCATGACGGGCGTCAGCGCGGAGAAGAAGGAGTCGTCGCTGCTGCTGCCCCAAGCGCCGGTCGACGAAGCGCTGCGGATGATGACCGTCGTTCTCGGCGAGGCTGGATTGACGTCCGACGCACAGAAGCCGCTGACCCCGCACGGACCGGTCGCGCGGCGTCGGCGCTACACCCGCGCGGTCGGACCCGTCGTCGTCGCGGCAGCCGCACTCGGCGTCGCCGAGGCACTGGGTGCGCCGATTCCGCCGCTCGCATGGGTTGCCGCCGTAGTCCTGCTGGTCGGTGCCGTGTTCGTTGCGTGGGACCGATACCGAGGCCTCGGACACGCGCTTCTCCCCGGCTGGCTGATCACTCGGCACGGCTCGCTCGACCGACGGCGTCACAGCCTCGAAGCGGCCGGCATAATCGGCTGGACCGTCCGACAGACGTTCTTCCAGCGGCGAGCAGGCGTCGCCACCATCGTGGCCGCGACGCCTGCCGGCGTCGGCCATTACGAGGTTCTCGACGTCCCTGCGGACCAGGCGTGGTCGATCGTCGAGTCCGTGACACCGGGAGCCGGGGACATATGGGCGCGCTGACTCCCCGCAGCATCGACGAACTCGACCTCGCCGTCTCGTCGTGCCGTGCGTGCCCACGGCTGGTGCGCTGGCGCGAGAAGGTGGCCGCCGAGAAGAAGGCGGAATTCAGGGACCAAACCTATTGGGGCAGGCCGGTTCCCGGCTTCGGCCCGGCAGATGCGTCGATGTTGATCGTGGGCCTCGCTCCTGCCGCGCACGGCGCCAACCGCACCGGCCGGATGTTCACCGGCGACCGTGCGGGCGACTTTCTGTACGCCGCGATGTACGAGGTGGGACTCGCGAGCCAACCCACCGCCACGCACATCGGCGACGGCCTGGAACTGCGCGGGGTGCGCATCACGTCGCCGGTCCATTGCGCTCCCCCGGCGAACAAGCCGACGATCGACGAACGCGACCGATGCCGGACATGGCTCGACATCGAACTCGGACTGCTGCGCCCGAACCTGCGCTCCATCGTCGTCCTCGGCGGATTCGGATGGCAGTCGCTGCTGCCCGTTCTACAGCGCAACGGCTGGGACATCCCGCGTCCGAGGCCGAAATTCGGTCACGGTGTGCAGGTGGATCTAGCGGGACCGTCGGGTCGTTCCGCAGGCTCCACTCCTGACAGCATTCGGCTGTTCGGGTGCTTCCATGTCAGTCAACGCAACACGTTCACCGGGCTCTTGACCCAGGAGATGACCCAGGACGTGCTGCGGGCTGCGGCGACCCATGCGGGGCTGTCGTGAGCGCCTTCAGCCGCCACGAGAACAACAGAATGCCGGGCGGTACCGCGCCGCCGACCAACAGGAGCGCTGTCCGCCAGTCGGCAAGGAGAAGGACGTCGCCTCCCGGTCCGCCGAACATGCACAGCAGCACGCCGACGCCCCACCCGATCAGCGGCGACGCGATCGCCGCCGGCCGCTCGGCCACCTTGCGCGCGGCGAACAGCAACGCGACGTTCGCGACACCGGCCAGTAGCGCACTGACCGGAAACGGGATCGACCCCAGGTAGGTCGGCAGGAACAGCACCGAGAGGACGCCGCACAGAAAGCCGTCGAAGATCAATACCGCGAGAGTCGCCCTCGAGACGAGTACGACGGCATTGGATGCGGCTTTCGAGATCATGACGCCAATAGTGACGTACGAGCAGGGATCAGGAGACCGGAGGGTATCCCAACGACGTCAGCAGGTTGCTCATGATGGTGGCGAAATCGGTGAGGCCTTGCTGATACAGCATTTCCTGACGCGGGAAGTCCGGCATCAGCGAGTTCACGAACGCGACGATGGCGTCCTGCACTACCCAGTTGTACATGTTCGTGATCCACCCCACATATCGGTGCCGACGTGATGCAGCACATAGTGTCACACGCCGGAGAACAAATCACCTTCGCGTCCCGACGCATCCACGTCACCGAGCTTGCCCCGCACCAGAACGTACTGCTCGTCGGCCAGAATGGGCTGAACGATGTTGTTGGACAGTGCGTACTCGACGCCCGATGGGGCCACCGTCACCTGTGTCGCGTGTGCGTTCAACGCCTCACGCTTCAGATGGAACACGCCGCGGACGTCGAGTGACGTCGTGACGATGTCCTCGGGGACGCTCGGCAGCTCACCCGGCTCGGGCATACGCCACCCGTCCGGAACGTCCTCGATCGCGGCGATGCCGTCGCGCAGTTGATCGGCGCCGGTGACGGTCCAGTAGAACTTCGACGGCGTCCACGGCGCGCCCGCATCCGGATACAGGTCGGATCCGGCGATGTCGAACGCTTCGGTGACGAGCGAGTGGGCCTGCTGGTGATCCGGATGGCCGTAGCCGCCCTCCGGGTCGTAGCCGACGACGACGTGCGGCTTGACCGCACGCACGACCGTCAGCATGGCCGTCAGCGCTTCGTCGCGGTCGGCGTTGACGAACGCCCGTGGATTGGCGGCGGCAGCCGTCCCGGCCATGCCGGAGTCACGCCACCGTCCGGCGCCACCGAGGAAGTTCGGGGTACCTGCGCCGAGAACGTCCAGGGCCCTGTGCAATTCGTGGATACGGTAGCCACCGAGCTGATCTGCCTCGTCGGCGATCAGGTGCGCCCATCGGTCGCCGATGACCTCGCCCTCTTCACCGAGCGAACACGTCAGAACGGTGACCTCGACACCCGCCTGAGCGTAGTGTGCGATGGTTCCGCCCGTCGTGATGGTCTCGTCGTCCGGATGTGCATGAACGAGCAGCAATCTCACTTGGTTCCGGTCCTCATCCATGTCGCTGCGTCGCCGAAGATTCCGACCTCGATCGGACCTGCGAGCGACACACCCTCGACGTCGTTGCCGACGGCAACGACGGACGAATCCTGCGAGATCGGTAGCACGGCCGACAGCGACCACAGCTGCGGCTCGGCTTCGGCTTTCAGTGCATCGACCGAAAGTTCGCCTGACAGCGCACGATTCACCGAATCGGTCAGTTCGGGCACACACAACCCGGACGTGTTGCTCGGCGCCACGGCCGGTGTGTCGTCGGACGCGGGAATCGGGTCGACGGCGGCGCATCCGAACCTCGACGCCATCACCGTGGCCGCGTCGACGCCGACGCTCGTCCATCCCACGATCGCGTCGACCTGTCCCTCGGTCAGCGCGGTGCCGTAGAGCTCCTCTGCGGGCAGTGGTGTCACGGTCGCCGCGATTCCCGCACCTGCCAACTGATCGGCCGCCGTGTTGGCCACCGCCAACGCAGTGCTGTCACCCTCGACGGCACCGATGACGAATGTCAGTGGCACACCGGCCTTTCCGATACTCCCGTCCGGAAGCGGCACGTAACCGCCGCGATTCAGCGACGCCAGCGCGGCGTCGCGACCGATCGGAGCGGGTGCAGTCGGCCCGTATCCCGGATCGGACGGGCTCGACAACTGTGCTCGCGCAGGATGATCCGCCGAGCCGCTTCCGGCCGCGACCGTCGACAGCAACGCCGGGTCCAGCAGCCCGAGAATGCCGCGTCGCATTTCGGGATCGGCGAGTTCCGGGGTACGCCCGTTGAGCGTCAGGTCGAGAACGCGCGGCTGGAACCTGATGTCGGTGCGCACACCGGGAATCGCGGCGAGCTGCGCTTGCGTCGCGGAACTGGCCCGAACCTGTGCTACCTGAGCATCTTTCGAGCGCAACGAGTCCGCGAGCTGAGCCGCGGTACCGCCGCGACGGAGGAGAATACGATCGGGAAGAGCGGGCTCGTCCCAGAACCGGTCGTTGCGTTCGAGCAGAATCTCGTCGCGACCCTGGTCGACGGATTTGATGTTGAACCGCCCACCCGACACCGGCACGTTGTCGGACAGACCACTCTGGAAACCACCCGGCGAATCCTTCAACAGGTGGCTGGGCAACAGATCGGTGAACAGACGCTGCCAATTCGGGTACGGCTGACGCATCGTCACGTCGACGGTCTTGCCACCGCCCGACGACTGGACGTCCTCGATCAACGCGTAGCCGGCAGGGTCGACGACGCCTGGCTGCGAGATCATCTGCCGCCACAGGTAGCGGAAGTCCTCGGCGGCGATCGGGGCGCTGTCGGACCACTGGGCTTCGTTGCGGAGCTGATAGCGCACCGTGAACGGATTCTGCGACGTGACCTCCGCCGAGATCAGCAGAGACGGATCCGGCGTCCAGACGGTACGCGTGGGGTCGGCCGGATCGAGCGTCGGCCGGAACGGACTGGGCAGAACCAGCGCGCTGACGGCCGAGTTGGCGGGCGACTGATCCGACAACAGATGAGGATTGAATCCGTTGCCGACGTCGTCGATCGCGACGACGACCTGATCACCCGTTTCGACGGGCGCGACGGGAGTGGTCGTCGTGGTCGTCGGAGCGCTCTCCACCGGTGGAGGCGGATTGGCGGTGCATGCTGCGAGCGCCAGGGCGACGAGTCCGATGCCCGCGGTGTGCAGTCGCTGCCGCAATATGCCACTCCTTCGTCGTGGCCCGTGCGTGCTCGGTCTCTACCCGACCGAGCACGCACGGGCGCGTCAGCGCACCTTACAGAGCAGCCTTGTCACGCGACTTCGCACGCGAACGCTCGCGTGCACGGTCCGTCTGCGACAGGTGCACCTTGCGGACGCGCACGGCCTCCGGGGTGACCTCGACGCACTCGTCGGCGGCACAGAACTCCATCGCGGCTTCGAGGGTGAGCTCGATCGGCTTCGCCAGTGTCTCCGTGGCGTCGGCCGTCGCGGAGCGCATGTTGGTGAGCTTCTTCTCCTTGGTGACGTTGATGTCGAGGTCTTCGGCGCGCGGGTTGATGCCCACGACCATGCCCTCGTACGTGTCGGCGCCCGGGTCGACGAAGAACGTGCCACGGTCGGCGAGCTGGATCATCGCGAACGGCGTGACCGATCCGGTGCGGTCGGAGACGAGCGAACCGGTGTGGCGGGCGCGGATCTCGCCTGCCCACGGGCCGTATCCGTGCGACACGGCGTTGGCGATGCCGGTACCGCGGGTCTCGGTGAGGAAGTCGGTACGGAAGCCGATCAGGCCGCGCGACGGGACGATGAACTCCATGCGGACCCAACCGGTTCCGTGGTTGGTCATCTGAACCATCTTGCCCTTGCGGTTCGCGAGGAGCTGGGTGATGGCACCGAGGTGCTCTTCGGGGGTGTCGATGGTCAGTTCCTCGAACGGCTCGTGCACCTTGCCGTCGACCTGACGGGTGACCACCTGCGGCTTGCCGACGGTCAGCTCGAAGCCTTCGCGACGCATCTGCTCGACGAGGATGGCCAGCGCCAGCTCACCACGGCCCTGCACCTCCCAGGCGTCGGGGCGACCGATGTCGAGAACCTTGAGCGAGACGTTACCGATGAGCTCGGAATCGAGGCGGCTCTTGACCATGCGTGCGGTCAGCTTGTGGCCCTTGACGCGGCCGACGAGCGGGCTCGTGTTGGTGCCGATGGTGACCGAGATGGCGGGCTGGTCGACGGTGATGGTCGGCAGTGCGACGGCGTTCTCGGGGTCGGCGATGGTGTCACCGATCATGATCTCCGGGATGCCCGCGACGGCGACGATGTCACCGGCAGTTGCCACGTCACCGGGCTCACGGGTGACGCCGACGGTCTTGAGCAGCTCGGTGATCTTGACGTTCTTGACGCCGTCGGCGTGCATCCATGCGACGTTCTGGCCCTTGCGCAGCTGGCCGTTGTGGATACGGACGAGCGCGAGGCGACCGAGGAAGTCCGACGCGTCGAGGTTGGTGACGTGCGCCTGCAGCGGCGCGTCTGCGTTGCCCTTGGGGGCCGGAACGTGCTCCATCAGAACGTCGAACAGGACGTCGAGGTTCTCGGTGTCGGGTGCGGCACCGTTCTCGGGCTGGTTCAGCGACGCCTTGCCCTCGCGGCCCGACGCGTACAGAACCGGAAGGTCGAGCAGAGCCTCGGCGGCCTGGGCCGCGTCGTCGTCGAGGTCGGATGCCAGGTCGAGGAGCAGATCCTGCGACTCGGAGACGACCTCGTCGATACGTGCGTCGGGACGGTCCGTCTTGTTGACCACGATGATGACCGGCAACGACGCGGCGAGCGCCTTGCGGAGCACGAAGCGGGTCTGCGGCAGCGGGCCCTCGGAAGCATCGACGAGCAGGACGACGCCGTCGACCATGGACAGGCCGCGCTCGACCTCACCACCGAAGTCGGCGTGGCCGGGGGTGTCGATCACGTTGATGACGGTGACGGTGCCGTCGGCGTTGTGGCGGTGAACAGCGGTGTTCTTCGCCAGAATCGTGATGCCCTTTTCCTTCTCGAGGTCACCGGAGTCCATGACTCGGTCCACGAGTTCGGCACGCTCGGCGAACGCTCCCGATTGACGCAACATGGCGTCGACCAGCGTGGTCTTGCCGTGGTCGACGTGTGCAACGATGGCGACGTTGCGGAACGATGTGGTGGTCTCAGTACTGGTGGGGGCGCTCACGCGAAAAATTCTCCTGGGTCGAATGCGGGCTCTTGTTCGCTAGCGGGCTTATGTCGCTAGAGAAGCGCGCTGCACCGCGAGGTTCTCGCGACCGATCGAGTTTACCCGCTGCTACGAGGTGACCCACACCACGCAGTACTCTTGGCCTGAAGTTCACCGGATTGTTCTTCTCGAGCGCGGAGCGAAATACATGGGCAAGGTCAAGGCCAAGGACATCTCGGGTCTCAAGCCCAAGAAGAAATGTTGCCGTAAGAAGACCAGGTGCTTGAAGTGCCCCGTAGTCATCATGAGGATGAAGAAGCTGGAGGATCAGGGTGCGACGGGCAAGGACCTGAAGAAGGGCCTCAAAAAGGCCCGGGCTGCCTGAGCAGCTCGCTCAGTTCCGGTATCCAGGCACGGTCCGCGTCGACCAGATCGATCTCACCCAGCCCGCGGGCATCGACCCACCGTAGATCCGAATGTTCCAGCGGCACAGGCGTTCCCGAGATCAACTCGACGAGGTAGGCGCGAAGGGTCAGCACGCCGGACAACTCGACGTCACCCGCAAGGGGCTCCCCCACCGAGGTCTCCACACCCAGTTCCTCGCGTAGCTCGCGCACGAGTGCGTCCTCGGGCTTCTCACCGTCCTCGACCTTGCCTCCCGGCAGTTCCCATCGGCCCGCGAGCTCGGCGGGTCGGGATCGCTGGGCCAGCAGAAGCAATCCATTCGAGACCAGTACGCCTGCAACGACGAGTGTGCCCATGTCACCATCGATTCATGAGTGGGGATGACAAGCTATCGAATTCCGACATCGACGATGCTCTCACCGGTCTTCCGGGATGGACACTCGACGGGCAGCAGATCGTGCGCACCGTCGAGATGCCGACGTTCCCGGCAGCCATCGAGTTCGTCTCGCGCGTGGCCGATGCGGCAGAGGCCGCCGATCACCATCCCGACATCGACATTCGCTGGAGAAAACTCACCTTCAGGTTGTCGACGCATTCCGCGGGCGGCCTCACGAAGAAGGACGTGCATCTCGCTCACGAGATAAACGCACTTCTTCCCGACGATTGATCCGGCCCAGGTAGATCGTCCACCCGTAGACGAGAAGAGCGCCGACCACGTCGACCGCGCCGAGCCATGCCAACACGCCGGGTCGGGACACGAGCCAGATCGAGTCCTGGAAGAAGCTGAGAATCCACGGCACGCCGACGAGCGTCGTCGCCAGCCAATAGGCGGCGACGAGCTTGGTGCCGAGGCGCTGCCGATCCTGTCCGTGCAACAACCACACCAGCAGCGGCATGACCCAGACCCAATGGTGGGACCACGAGATCGGCGACACCAGCAGACCGAACAGCTGCACCACGACGAGCGTGCCCAGTCGATCGTCGGCACGCAGCGCCCGCCAGGCGAAGAACGCCAGCACAGCGCAGATCGCGACGCCCACGATCCAGACGGGACCGGAGCCGACGTCGTGACCGGCGACGCGGCTCATCGCGCCGCGGAGCGACTGGTTCCACACCGACCCCACCGGGCCGATGCGATCGGCGTCGCCCAGCAGCGTCGTGAAATAGGTACCCGCCTGCTGCCCGAGGATCAGGTAGCTCAGGCCGACGGTCGCACCGAACGCGACGGCGGAGAAGATCGCGGCTTTCCATCTCCTGGTCGCGACGAAGTACAGCCCGGTGATCGCCGGCGTGAGCTTGATTCCCGCGATGATCCCGACGAGACCGCCTGCCACCCACCACCGCGAACTCCGAATCGCGACGAGTGCACCGAGGGCGAGGAAGACGTTGACCTGCCCGTAGTCGAGTGTCGTGCGGACCGGCTCGGTCCACAGCGCGATGGCCGTCCACAGCATGGCGACGCGTGTCCAGCGCGGGGACTGGGCCGTCTCGTCGCCCAGAACCAATCCGAGGCTGAGCTTGATCAGCAGGAACATCGCCGCCATGGTCGCGAGCTGCCAGCAGACGCCGACGAGGGTGAACGGCAGGTAGTGCAGCGGGAAGAACACCAGCGCCGCGAACGGTGGATACGTGAACGGCAGCGGAAAATCGGGGGTTTCCTCGGAATACGTGAAGTCGTACAGGTCGTCGCGCAGCAACTCGGCGGAGCCGTCGACGTACACGTGCAGGTCGACGAGATTCATGCCGTTGGGCGTCAGGAACGCCCAGGCGAATCTCGCGACGACCGACAGCACCAGCAGGATCGGGGCACATCGAACCAGACGGTTCACGTCTTCTCTGCTCCCGTTCGCATCATTCTTCGGCCGCCCCCGTTCGAGACCGACGCGGCGAGCTTATAGGGAACTCGTTCGGGGTTCACAAACGCACGTCACAGGATCTACGCGTTCCGATGCTGCTGGATCACAAATAACATTTGCATCACCAACCACACGGATCACTTCAGTAACAAGCTAGTCTGCGACGGTACGGGGTGGGCGGCACCGGCTGTACAAGGAAGGGTCCGATACATAGAGTGACCCCTCGAGCCAGCAACCGCCTCAGGGCGAAGTTGACGATCAGGATGGGGAAACTAGTGCTTCGTTTCGGGGTATCGCGCAGGGCTGTCACCGCCGTAGCCGTCGCAGCAGCCGCCGCGCTCGCCGTACCGACTTCCGCTTCGGCAGAGCCCGCACCACCCGAGCTGCCCGCACTGATCCTCCCCACTCCGGATCAGCCGCTCCCCGATTACGCAGAGGTCGAGGCGCTCGCGTCGTTCGCACCCGCGATTCTCGGTGCCGCAGCAGGTCCCGCCGACGCGGCCGCAGGCCCGCAGGCCGAGATTCTCGCCCAAGCGCGAGCACTGCTGGCGAACTCGGGACTTCCGGACAACGTCAAGAGCACTCTCGAAGCGGTCATCACGTTCCTCGACGGTTCGGGTGGCGGCGGACCGGAACTGCCGCCGTCCGACGGCCCGGTCATCGCGCAGTTCCTCTACCCCACCCTCGGCAAGGGCTGCATCTCGGACACCGCCGATTCCGTCGGTACCGCGCTCGCCGTCCCCGGCCCTGCGACGCTGCCGCCCCCCGGCCCGGCTGCAGGCCAGGCAGGCTTCGTGTTCACCGCCCTCGGTACTGCTCCGATCGCCGAGAAGCAGGAAGCGCCGCTGACCGCGACGTGGCTCAACCTCGACAACCGACGCAGCGGAACGGTCGATCTGAACGGCGCGTCGCGCATCAACCCCGACGGACCGGCGACGATCTCGGCCATCGCCGACACCGGCCCCGGCCGCGTCCTGTCGGTCATCTCGGGATCGATCACGACGCAGTCGAAGGAAGATCCGTCGGCAGCTCCGCGCACCTGCTCGTTCCTCCCGACGATCGGCACCTTCTTCGTCGCCTAGTACGGTCTGCTCGTGAGCAGACCCTTCGCCTTCGTCGCGACCACCTACGCGTTCGCAGTCGGAATGATGGGCACGACGATGCCCACCCCGGTGTATTCGCTGTATCAGGCCGAGTTCGGATTCTCGGTTCTGGTCATCACGGTCATCTTCGCCGCGTACGCGCTCGGTGTCCTGGCGGCACTGCTCGCGTTCGGGCGATGGTCCGACACGCTCGGCCGACGGCCGTTGCTCCTCGGCGGCATCGCGTTCGGCATCGTCAGCGCGCTGGTCTTCGTGTTCGCGGGCAATCTCGCTGCGCTACTCGTCGGACGTGTGCTGTCGGGGCTGTCCGCGGGCATCTTCGTCGGCACCGCGACGGTGACGCTCGTCGAACTGGTTCCGGACAAGTGGAAGGCCAAGGCACCCGCGATCGCGACGGCTGCCAACATCGGCGGTCTCGGCCTCGGCCCGCTCGTCGCAGGCCTTCTGGTGCAGTATCTTCCGGAGCCGACGCATCTGACGTTCGTCGTCGACATCGTGCTGCTGGTGATCGCTGCGGTAGCGGTGTTCCTGGTGCCCGAGACCGTCGACGTACAGCCCGGTGCCACGCCGCACATGCAGCGACTGTCCATACCCGCCGAGATTCGCGGAACGTTCGCACGCGCGGCGATCGGCGGGTTCGCGGGCTTCGCCGTCCTCGGACTGTTCAGCGGCGTCTCACCGGGATTCATGACGACGGTCCTCGGCGTCGACAACCACGCCGTGGGAGGAGCCGTCGTGTTCCTGATCTTCGCGGCGTCGGCCGCGGCCCAGATCGGGCTGCGGGGTCTCGACGCGGCGTTCGCTCAGCGCGCCGGCTGCATCGTGCTCCTGGTCGGCGTCGTGGCACTGGGAGCGTCGCTGTTGCTCGCGTCGTTCTCGCTTCTCGTCGTCGCCGCGGTGGTGTGCGGTGTCGGACAAGGCATCACGTTCAGCAAGGGAATGGCCTCGGTCACCGCGGAACTGCCTGCGGGCAGGCGTGCCGAGGTGACGTCGACGTTCTTCGTGGTGCTCTACGTCGCGATCTCGATCCCGGTGATCGGCGCGGGTGCCGCGGCGAACGCGTGGGGACTCGTGACGGCAGGCGTCGTGTTCTGCGCCGTGGTGGCGCTCCTGGCCGTCGTCGCGTTTCTACTCCTGACCGTGTCCGGGCGTCAGGACGAGAAGGAATCCGAGAAGAGCTGATAGAAGTAGCCGGCGATCGTGTACAGCACGTCGATGAAGTCCATGATTGTTCCTTGTCTGTCTCAGGCCAGCGACCACTGGCCGTAGTCGGGTTTCAGAACGACGTTGATGTCGACGCCGATTCCGTCGACCTCGTCCTTGTCGATTCTGATCTGGTGCAGGTGCGCCTTCGGGTGTCGGAAACCCTTGGGCGTTCCCCAGTTGTGTTGCCAGTACCACTGACCGAGCCCGGCGATGGACGCCAGTTCGATGGTCGGTGAGTTGGCGTAGATTCCGGTGTTCTCCGGGCCGACGACGGACTGCCAGCCGAGGATGTAGGGCGCGATCATCGTCGCGAACTCGATGGCCGTCGGGTTGTCGTCGATGGACGCGTAGATCGGCCGGTTCTCGGGACCGCCTGCGGCACGGTGCAATTCGAGACCGCGGTTCGCATGCTTCACACCCGCCGCATATCCGCCGCGCCAATCCGACGTCGTTCCTTTGCCGTACTGGTAATTGGAGACGACCTCCAGTCCGGCCTCGGTCAGTGCGTCCGCCTCGTCACGCTTCATCGGTTTGCCCAGCATCCATTCGGCTCCGGGACGACGGTCGGACACGTAGCGCACGGCTCCGAGATGACCTGCCGCTCGGATGGATTCGGGCGACGGAACACCCGCCGCGTAGTCGATCAACGTTCCCAGGCCGTCGGCATGCGCCGACTGCGCACCCACGGCCGCCAGTCCGACTGCGGCAGCCGACCCCACGGCCGCGTACTTGAACAGATCGCGTCGCGATACGTGCACGGTTTTCCCCCACATTCGGTGTCCCACGGCGTGTCGTCGATCCCGCGGGCATCGACGCTGTTACTTTTTGCAGTTTGCGTATTGCACCACATTCACATCCGTATCGCCAGTCACCTGACTCTCGCCAGCCACATCCGCATCGTCGGCGATTCCCTTACTGTGGAGACCAACCGGTTCTGCATCACTGAAGGAGAAAGACATGGGCGTCACCCTCGCCAAGGGCGGAAATGTCTCGCTGTCGAAGGAAGCACCGAATCTCACCGCGGTCACGATCGGCCTCGGCTGGGACGTGCGCAGCACGACGGGCGGCGACTTCGACCTCGACGCCAGCGCGATCGGACTGAACTCGAACAAGAGGTCCGTGAACGATCTGTTCTTCGTCTTCTACAACAACCTCCGCTCGCCGGACGGCGCGATCGAGCACACCGGCGACAACCGCACCGGCGAGGGAGAGGGCGACGACGAGAGCATCGACATCGATCTCACCGCCCTGTCGCCCGAGGTCGAGTCCATCGTCTTCCCTGTGTCGATTCACAACGCCGACGCGCTCGGCCAGAACTTCGGTCAGGTCGTCAATGCCTTCATTCGCGTCGTGAACAAGGCGGACGATCGTGAGCTCGCGCGCTTCGACCTCAGCGAGGATGCGTCGACCGAGACGGCGATGGTGTTCGGCGAACTCTACCGTCGCGGGTCGGAGTGGAAGTTCCGCGCGATCGGCCAGGGATATGCGTCGGGCCTCGAAGGAATCGTGCGCGACTACGGCATCAACGTGGGCTGACGCATAACGATTGAACAACCGACGAGTCCTGGACTTGAGAACGAACGAGAACCCGTGGTCCGATCTTCTCATTCGTAACATTCGCCTCATGAGTCACAGGAGTCACACATGTCTCGTCGGTTCAGTCGTGTAGCGGGAACGGTCGCCCTGTCCTGCGCAGCCCTGCTGGCTCTGCCTGCAACTGCGGCAGCGGATCCTGCGCCTGCTGATCCGCTGTCGCAGGCGTTGACGACACTGCAGCAGCAGGGCGCCGAGGCAACCGATCCGGCGCTGGCCGCAGCCACGGCCATCGCCAATTCCCGCACCGACGTGGCCGAGACGACGGACTCGAACCCGCTCGCCGCACTCGACGCCGCCAACGAGATTCTGACGAAGCTCGGCATCACGCCGTTCTTCTACCCGACCGCCTCGATCAACTGCGCTGCAGTGCCGGGCCTCCCGCTCGACATCGCACCGGCCGTCGCAGGCGCGGCGGGTGGACCGTGGCCGAACATCGGGTTGCCGTCCATCCCCCTTCTGCCTCAGCTGCCCGCGCTGAACGCCGTCGAGAAGGGCGAGACGATGTTCGCGTTCGTACCGGCAGGCATCGTCGACGACTCGGGCGACAAGGCCGGTATGCAGGTCGCGTGGTTCAACGTCAACACGCTGAAGGGCGGCTTCGCCGACATGGGCGGCGCGACGAACACCCTCGTCGACTCCATTCTGGCGAACGCGAACCTGGATCCGATCACGACCGAGATCGCTCGCGGTGCGCTGACCAACTTCGTCGCCGGCCTACCCGCAGCGGGCGCTCGCCTCGCTCCCGTCGAAACCGGTTCGGGCACAGTGCTTGCCGCGGTGTTCGGCAACGTCACGCACAACACCCCGACCGGTGAGAAGAGCTGCTTCTTCTTCCCGACCGTCGGACTCGTCAACGTCGCCTGACGCGTCGGAGCCGACCGACCGACCTTAGACCCGCCACCGTCGCCTCGAACGTCTCGTGGGGTAGCCGATACCTCACTCCCAGTTCGGCTTCGGTGGCGGAGTCGTCGGACGGCGGCATCTGCGTGTAGTACTGCATCGCCGCCTCGGACATCGGCGAGCGCGACACCGGTGTCTCGAACGGCACCACCGAACCGAGCAGATCGGTGGCCTTCCCGACCACGCGCAGGGCCGCGTCGGGAACCGAGACGGGCACGACCGTCACACCGGCGACGTCCCGCAGAATGCCGGCGATCGCGTCGACCGGCAGCCGTCGTCCACCGGCCATGAATCGCCGCGGCCCACAACCCGGTTCGAGCACGGCCGCGTGCATCGCCGCAAGGTCTCGTACGTCGACGACCAGCCATGCCGCACTACGCCCCGGCAGCACCCGCATCTTCAACGCCGCTTCGACGCCGTCGGCGGCCTCGCCGAACTGGTCGCCCGCGGGAGGTCCGAGCACCATGCCCGGGTACGTGATGACGACCGGCGCTCCCCCGTCCTGCATTCCGCGCGCGTAGACGTCGACCTGGGCTTTCGAACGCCCGTACGCGTCCGTGCCGCCGACGACGGGAAGTCCGGCATGCAGCAACTCGAGGCCCGGGTGGAACAGCGCGGTGAAACTCGAGACATGCACGATCGGGTCGAGCCCGAGCATGGCAGCTCCGCCGAGAACGTTCTCCGCGCCCGCGACGTTCGTCGTCAGCACCTCGTCGGCCCGGCTCGGATCGGTGGCGACGACGGCCGCTGCGTGGACGACACTGTCGCATCCATCGAGTGCACGGACGACGGACTCGCGGTCGGTGATGTCGCCCAACCAGATGTCGTCGGGATCGAGTCCGATGCACGCGGCACTGGTCTCGAGGCGCGCCGGACTGCGGACCAGATACCGGACCTCGTGTCCGGCGTCGACGATCGCTCGGGCCGTCCACGCGCCGACGAAGCCCGTCGCTCCGGTCACGAGAACACGCATCAGCCCTCCCCCGCCCGTGTGGCCGCGGCGCCCAGAAGTTCGTCGAGCGACGTCGACATGGCGTCGGCCAGTGCCTGCAGATCCGGCGCCTGTTCACGGCACGCGATGATGCCGACGTCCAGGCGGCCGTCGCCGGACATGACGGTGATGTTGAGGCCCGCGCCGTGCATGATCGGCCCGAGCGGGAACAATCCGGTCACTCTTGCTCCCAGGAAGTACAACGGGAGCTGCGGGCCCGGCACGTTCGAGATCACCAAATTGTGGACGACGGGATGCCGCTCCGCGAGGTCGAGCGCGGCGTACGCGCGCATTGCGACGGCAAACGTTGCCGGAGAAGCGAATTGGGCCCAGTCCTGCAACAGCGTCGCACCGATTTCACGGTTGTGGTCCTTGCCGACCTCGTGGCTGCAGGAGATCACGCGCAGGCGTTTCACCGGATCGGCGATATCCGTGGCGAGCGAGGCGAACATCGCCGAGACCTGATTGGTGCCCGGCCTGCCGCTGTTCTCGTGCACCGAGACCGGGACGACGCCGACGAGCGATGCATCGGGCAGACCGCCCCGATCATCAAGGTACATACGTAACGCCCCGGCGCACATTGCCAGTACGACGTCGTTCACCTTGGCTCCGAAGGCGTTCTTCACCGTCTTGACGTCGGCGAGACGCAGACTGGTGAACGCGACGGTTCGGTGCTCGGTCAGCGTGCCGTTGAACGTGGTTCGTGGCGCGACGAACGGCGGCGGCATCGCCTCACCACGCCTCGAACGGCCGATCCAGCCGGTCAGAATGCGGACGGTCGCAGGCAGAATGGCCACCATGTGCAGTGGCCTGCTCGCCATCGAGAAGAGCCCTGCCACTGCGATATCGAATCGATGGGCCGCACCGACGCCCTCGACCGGCTCAGGAGGTGGTGCGTCGCGGTCCGGACTGCACAGCTGCGAGATGATGTTGGCCCCGGACACTCCGTCGACGGTGGAATGGTGCATCTTCAGAAAGATCACCATTCTGCCGTCCGCGGTGCCGTCGAGAGCCCACATCTCCCACAGTGGCCTCGATCGGTCGAGTCGCTGGGCCGTGAGATACGCGCAGGCCTCGGCGATCTCGCGATCTCCTCCTGGTTTCGGCAACGTCATGTGATGGAAGTGCCGGTCGAGATCGAAGTCCTCGTCCTCGATCCATACGGGATGATCGAAGTTGAACGCACTGTCGTACAGCTTCTTTCGTAGCGCGGGGATTGCGGCGATTCGACTCGACAGTTCTCTCTTCAGTGAGTCGGCGTCGTACCGGACGTCGTCGCCCGCCGGTTCGAGCTGCACGATCCCGCAGACGTTGAGGGGCTGCGTCGACGTCTCGAGATACAGGAAGCTTGCATCGAGTCCGCTCAACCGCTCCATCGCACCAATACTAGAACCTGTTCCAATTTCACGTCGGCGATTGCGCTATCCTTGGCCGATGCTCGGACGTCTGCACCCGACCGATGCCCAGACGTACTGGATGTCTTCCGTCATCCCGAACGACCAGTTCCTGCTGTTCTGTTTCGAGTCGTCGGCCGCGGCCGACGGGGTGCTGGGCCAGTTGGTCGATGCAGCTCGGGGCATCGACGAGCTGAACCTACGCATCGAGGAGTCGCGTCTCGGTTACCCGCGTACGGTCCGAACTCCGGCCGGCGTCGATGGCGTCGTGCACCACGGCTGTCCGGGCGGATGGGATGCATGCCTGTCGGCGGTGGCCGCACTGTTCGCAGATCAGGTCGACGCCTCCCGAAGACCCTGGCGGATACATCTTTTCGAGTGTGTGTCCGACGCGCCTCGCTGCGCGGGGCCAGCTCTCGTCGTCGTGCTGCAGTTCTCGCATGCCCTCGGTGACGGCCGCGTCGCGTCGGCTCTCGCACGACGCCTGCTCGGCGATCGGGAGCAGCGACCGATATCGATTCCGCCGCACCGACGACTCGGGCCTGTGGAGATTCTGACGCGCGCCCGTCGAGCCCGGGAGTTCGAGCAACTACTTCGTGACGACACTGCGGCGGGTCGGGTTCCACCGCAGGCGCCCGGGCGGCCGAGAACGCGTGTCAACACGGCACCGGAGGGTACGACGTCGGTACGCACGGTCGTACGGAACCGCACGGACCTGGCGCGCGGTCCGATCACCGTCACCGTCGGGGCGCTGACGGCCGTGTCGCTTGCGCTGTCGCGCTACCTCGCGCTGCACGGCGACGCGGTCCCTGCCGAACTCGGCGCCGAAGTGACTCTAGCCAAGAGTGGTGAACGGCACGCGCACAACCACTTTCGCAACGCAGGCGTCGACCTGTTTCCCGATGTCGACGACATACGCGTCCGGGCGCGACGCATCGCCGAGTCCCTCGATGCCCGACGCGTCCGCGCGGAACATCCCGCGATGGAAGCGCAGGCACGTGCGACGGAGCTGGTGCCTGCGGTCCTGCTGCGCTGGGGCATCCGACAGTTCGACGCGACCGCCGTGCCCGAGTCGGTCACGGGAAACACCGTCGTGTCGTCCGTTGCGCGTGGACCTGCCGACCTGACACTCGGCGGTGGTCCGGTGCGCTTCACCGCCGGCTTTCCTGCACTGTCCCCCGTCATGGGTCTGACGCACGGCGTGCACGGCATCGGCGACGTCGTGACCTTCGGCGTCACGTCGTCGGAATCCGCGGTACCGGACCCCGACGCCTATGCGTCACTGCTCGACGAGGCCGTCGACGATGTGGCGCGAGCGCTCTGACGGTTGCCAGAGTCTTCTCAGATTCGTGCATGTGCTCGTCTCAGATTCGTCGGCCAGGATCGTGTGCATGACGCAGATGACTGTTCTGGCAGTGGGTGGGACCGGCGAATCGCATCCAGCCGACCATCGCACGGCCGTGACCGGCATTCTGCGCTGCGTCACCGACAATTTGGACAGCCGGTTCACGTCACGGTGGGTCGGTTACCCGGCGTCGTACGGTCCCGTTGCGGTCGGCGGATTGAGCTACGGCCAGAGCACGCAGGCGGGCGTGCGCCGGTTGATCGCCGCGATCGAGGCAACCGACGGACCCGTCTCTCTGATCGGCTATTCGCAAGGGTGCTCGGTGGTGCGTGCGGTGCTGGGCCGGATGGCGTCCGGCGAGATCGAGACGGGTTCGGTGGTCGCGGCCGGGCTGATCTCCGATCCGCAGCAACCGGCAGGCGTCGTCGCCGAGTGCGACGGCAGTGGCGTCGCAGGCGCGGGTCCGGGCCTTCCCGACGGCGTGTCCGTGATGTGGGTCGGCCATCCGAAGGACATGATCTGCAACGCCAGCGCCGACAGCTACATCCGCGACATCGCCGACCTGACCCGTTACATGTCTTTTCGCACACTGAAGACCTGGCTACGCGCGCTGTGGATTCTGCTGCGCAGCAACGGTTTTCAGAACGCAGGCCGCACCCGGGTGTCACCGCGGCAATGGATGCGGGATGTCCGACGCATCCGCACGGCCACCGACGAGCTCAGGGGGTATCTGCCGTGCACACTGACGTGGCACGGCATCACGGTGTCGAACCCGTCCGGCAATCGCCACATCGCCTACGCGACGGAGCCGTTCGACAGCAGCGGCCTGACGGGGTGTCAGATCCTCGCGCAGTGGCTGCAGGTACAGGCCACGTTCTGTCAGTACGAGTTAGCTGCTTGACTCGGCCTGGGCCTTCAGCTGAGCGAGCCCCTTCTCGAAATCCTTGCCGACGACCTTGTCCATCGGGAAGACCTTGCCGAGCAGACGGAAGAACAGGTTGTTCTCACCCGTCATGGCCCAGGTGACCTCGGATCCGTTCGGCCCTGGATCGATGGTGAACGTGGTGACGTTGGTGGCCTTGAACGGCTTGGTGAACACCAGATCGAGCTTGACGATCTGTCCCGGCTTGGAGTCGGTGATCGTCATGCTGCCCGCGCCGGCCTTGCGGTTGCCGACCCACGCGTACGACGAGCCCACTCCCCGCTCGGGCCCGGCATAGCTGCGTTGCAGATCCGGATCTGCACCCTCCCACGGAGACCAACTCTTCCAGTTACGGAAGTTGTCGATCAGTTCGTGGATCTTCTCGGGTGACGCGCTGATGGTGGTGGTGCGCTCGACCAGGAAGGTGCTCATGCGCGAATGATAATCAGTCGCGCCGACACAGGCAGAAGATGTGGCCGACCGGATCGCGGAACACTGCGAACCCCGGATGGTTCTCGTTACCTTCGAGTTTCGTCGCTCCCAGTCCGAGCACGTACTTCTCGCTTGCTTCCATGTCGTCGACGACGAGATCGAGGTGGATCTTGATGCCGTCCGACGGCCAGTCGAGCGGAGTGAAGTCGGGCGCCTTCTGGAATGCGAGCCGTAGCTCGCCCGGACCTTGCAGTACCGCCCAGCCGCCGTCGTTTCTGGCGAGGTCCCATCCGAGCACCTTGGCGTAGAACGTGGCCAGCGCTTCGGTGTCGGGGCAGTCGAGGACGGTGTAGTCGACGTCGATCTTGGGTGCGGTCATGGCCTCTACCCTGACGGCATCGATGGTCCGTGGCAACCGTCTATCGGTTGTGGTGTGCCATCGATGCGGAGGCGGCAACCGACCCCGAACGCATGAATGGCGCTTTCAAGCTATCTGTCAGCTTGAAAGCGCCATTCATGCAGAAGTTTTACTGCCCGAACGCCGGTGCGAACGTGGTGAACCAGGCGTCGTGCAGGTGCTCTTCCCAGAAGTTCCACCAGTGGGTGCCGGTGCCCGTGATGCGAACCTCGGGGTTGTTACCTGTCGCTCGGAGGGCTGCGACGTAGGCGCGGCTGCTGAGGCCCGACGCCGTTTCGAGCGGAACCATCTGCGCGAACTTGACCGGGTCGAACTGGGCGCTGACCGGGTTGACGGTCGGATCGGTCAGCGGCGAACCGGTGCCTGCCGAGACGAAGACCGAGGTGTTGCGCAGCGCGCCGACGTTACGCAGCGGGTCGTTGTAGCGCCATGCGTCCGACGGCCATGCGCCCCACATGTTGCGAGCGTTGCCGCCCATCTCGCCGACCGAGACCTGGATGCCCTGTGCGTAGCCGGGGCTGCTCGCCGACGGGTAGCCGCTGAACGACGCGACGGCCTTGTAGAAGTCGGGGTGGTGGGCTGCCAGGTTGAGCGCGGACGTACCGCTCATCGACAGGCCCGCGACTGCGTTGTTCACGCCGTCGCTGCCGAACTGCGCAGCCATGACCGGGGGCAGTTCCTGCGTCAGGAAGGTCTCCCACTTGACGACGCCCAGCTTGGGGTCGGGCTGCTGCCAGTCGGTGTAGAACGTTCCGCCACCACCGAACGGGATGACGACGTTGACGTGCTTGTCCGCGAAGAACTGTTCGACGTCGGTCTCGATGAGCCAGCCGTTGTTGTCGTCGGGCGCGCGGAGTCCGTCGAGCAGGTAGATCGTCGGAGCCGGGCCGCCGCCCGCCGCCGTCAGAACCTTGACGGGGATGTCCTTGTTCATCGCGTCGGAGTGCACGTAGACGAGAGTGGAGTCTGCTTGCGCGACGCCCGTACCCACGAACACGGCACCGAACGCAGCGATCAATACGGTCACGAGTCCCAGCAACATGCTGCGGGCACGAGAGAACATCAGCAATCCCTTTTCGTCCGTTCCGACCGACCTTCGGGTGGGAGGGTAACAGGGAAATAACGCGGACGCCTCTCCGTCACGGACGCTGAGCAGGGCTAACGAATCTAGACGATCCACCATGCCGCATACGGCGGGATCCACAGCAGACCGTCGGACTCGACGAGTTCGTGCTGAGACAGCACCTCACGCGGGGCGACTCCGAGCTCACGTAACCGCGCTCCCGGGAACGGCCGATGCTCACCGGTGACGTTGAACAGCCCGACGAGCGTTCCACTCGGATGCCGACGCGCGATCGCCAGCACACCGTCGTCGACATCGCTCAGCACTTCCACGGGCGCTTCGGCATGCAGCATCGGAAGCCCTGCGCGCACTGCCGCGATGCGGGCGATGCCGTCGAACACTCGCTGTGCGTCGGAACCCTCGTCGACTCGACCGGCCCGATCGGTGTCGGTGACGCGCGGCCGGTGAATCCACCGATTGTCGTCCTCGTGTCCCGGCTCGCTCGCCCAGTCCACGTCGCCCGGAGACCCGATCTCGTCGCCACTCCAGACGACGGGGATGCCGCCCCACGCGGCAACGATCGCGTGCGCGAGGAAGATCCGCGCGAACGCTCCGTCGGGATCCTTCCGCGACGGGCCGAGTCCGGTCAACCCAGCCGCAGTACCGCTGATGCGTCGATCACCTGTCGCTGGATTGTGCTGGAACACAACGCCTTCGGCCCAGGATCCTTCGAATTCGCCGGAGTACCAATCGGCCAGGAAATGCCGATGCCCCGCGCCGGTGATGCCGCGGCCCGCCGCGTCGCCGTCGTCGATGGCCCATCCGATGTCGTCATGGCAGCGCACGTAGGTGACCCAGGTGCCGCTCGGCGGCGTCGGCGGCAGTGATCCGAGCGCGTGACGCGCGAGATCGGCGCTGCCCGACGCCAACATCGACCAGACATGCACCATCAGACTGTTGTGATACGCGATGTCGGAGACTTTCCCGGTGTGCCGCCCGAGACCCAGGTACGGCAACAGATCTCGCGGCCCGACGATGGCTTCGGCCTTGAACAGTGTGGCGGGCGCGGCGATCCGCGCGGTGGCGCGCAGCGCCTGGGTGATCGCATGTACCTCGGGCTGGTTCTGGCAGTTGGTGCCGAGTCGTTTCCACAGGAATGCGATGGCGTCGAGCCGGAGCACTTCGACGCCGAGGTTCGCCAGATGGATGACGACGTCGGCGAATTCGAGCAGCACCGCCGGGTTGGACCAGTTCAGATCCCACTGCCATTCGTTGAAGGTCGTCCAGACCCACTGCCCCAGTTCGTCGTCGAACGTGAAGTTTCCCGGCGCGAAGTCCGGAAACACCTCCGGCAGCGTGGCCTCGAACGCGTCGGGCGTCGCGCGATCGGGATAGATGTGGAACCAATCACGGTAGGATGCGTCGCCGGCTCGCGCCTTCACCGCCCAGTCGTGTTCACGTGCAACGTGATTGAGCACCAGATCGACGACGAGGCTGATTCCCTTGTCGCGCAACGTCGTCGCGAGATCACGCAGATCGTCGTTGGTTCCGAGATCCGGTCGCACCGAGCGGTAGTCCATGACGGCATAGCCGCCGTCGTTGTCACCGGGACGCGGTTTCAGCAGCGGCATCAGATGCAGATAGGTGACGCCGAGGTCGGTGAGGTGACCCAGCCTGTCCCCCATGCCTTTCAACGTCTCCGCATACCGGTCGACGTAGCAGGCGTAGCCGAACATGTCGGGCCGTTGGAACCAGTCGGGCTGCAGCAGACGGCGATCGTCGAGCCGATGCAGATCGTCGGGACGCTGCACGAAACCCCGGGCCGCGACGGTCACCAGCGCGGCAGCCACGTCGTCGGGATCGGAATACAGGGTCGTCACGGCGTCGTGCAGATCCGGCCACCACCGCTCGAGACGGAGTTCGAACGTTGCGCGTCGATGGTCCGGCAGATCCGCAAGGATCCGGCGTGCCGTCTCGGGGAGAGCCACGTCATGAATCATAGGACTTACGGCGCGGTGACGACCCAGGCATGGCCGTCGGGATCGAGGAAGCGCCCCTCTCCGGTGACCGTTCCACCCGCCGTCACGGCTACATCCACCAGCCGCTGCGTGTCCGACGACGTCTCCACGCGAATCCCGAACACGACGCCCCGTGCGTCCGAACCGCCGTCGTCGACGCCGACGTCCTTCGCCAGTGCTTTCCGCTGCATCAAGCCGAGCCGGTAGCCGCCGGGGGCCGGCGCGAAATCGATGTACTTGTTGCCGTAATCGCGGTCCGTGGTGAGGCCGAGCGCCTGGTAGAACGATTTCGACGCCTTGGGTGAGTCGACAGCCAACAGGACCGCGGTCTCGGTCGGGACGGGCGGGTTCTGGGAGGGTCCGGTGTCCTTCTTCGTCGGCGCTGCAACTTTCCAGATCGATCCGTCGGGTGCGCGAAACACCCCGGAGAACGCCCCGAACAGCATCTTCTTGGCGGGCTTCAGAATCTCCGCGCCACCCGCTGCAGCAGCTGCAAGTACCGTCTCGACCTCGGTGGGTTGCTTCACGATGTACGACATCGTGTAGCCGCGGAAGCCCGTCGGCGGGGTCGTAGCGTCGCCGATCAGGATTGCGGCGGTTCCGTGCAGGTCGAGTCTGCCGTGCTTGGCCTCCGCGCCGAGCGCCGATGTGTAGAACGAGTGCGCGGCCGCAGTGTCCGCTGCGTCGAGCGTGATGTCGTCGAGGATGGTCGCCATGCGGATCAGGATAAAAGGGACACGGCTTCGAGTACTTCTCGATTCCTGATCGATGCCGTCACACTGTTCGGGTGAAGATCACCGATGCGCAGCGCCGAGCACGACTCGTCGCACGTCAGTTCGCCGATTCCGGGTCTCCGGAGGACGTGGTTTCCTCGTTGTTCGCTCTGCACGCAACGGACCCCGCGTCGGTGTATCTGTCGGTCCTCGCGCGTGCGCGGTCGCTGACCGTCGAGGACGTCCGCGCCGCGATGTACGACCGGCGCTCGCTCGTCCGCATCATGGCCATGCGTCGCACGCTGTTCGTGGTCGCACACGACGACGTGCCGACCGTGCATGCCGCGGCCAGCGTCGGCGTCGCGAAGACGATGCGGACACGCTTGATCAAGGAGCTGTCGACGCTCCCCACCGAGCCCGTCCTCGACGACGTCGCCGCATGGCTCGCGCAGACCGAAGAAGAGACGATGACGCATCTGCGATCGGTCGGATCCGCGACCGGTGCCGAATTGTCCAGTGCGGTAACGCTGTTGAAGACTGCCATTCTGCCCACGACCGACAAGGTCTACGACGTCAAGAGGTATGTCACCTCGCAGGTGCTGACGATGATGGCGGCCGAAGGGAAGATGGTGCGCGTCGAGCCTCGGGGCGCCTGGACATCGCGTCGGCACGCATGGGCGCCGATCGACGAGTGGTGGCCCGGCGGCATTCCCGACGTCGACGAGGCACAGGCCCGCCGCGATCTCGCACATCGGTGGCTCGAGGTCTTCGGTCCCGCGACGATGGACGACGTGCAGTGGTGGACCGGGTGGAACAAGACCCAGACACGTGCTGCGCTGGCGGGACTCGACACGGTGGACGTCGCGCTGGAAGCGGGTGACGGAATCATGCTGTCGGACACTGCATTCGACGAGGACGCGTCGGGAATCATGCTGATACCGGCCTTGGATCCGACGCCCATGGGGTGGAAGCACCGCGACTGGTACCTCGGTGAGTACAAGAAACCGCTGTTCGACACGTTCGGCAACATCGGCCCGACGATCTGGTCCGACGGCCGCATCGTCGGCGGTTGGGCAGTCACGCCTGCGGGTGAGGTGGTGACGGAGTTGTTCGAGGACAACGACTCTCGTGCGATCGACGCCGAGGCAGGGCGTATCACCGATCTGCTCGACGGGGCCGCGGTCGTCCCGAGTTTCCCGACGCCGTTGGAGAAGCGCCTGCGCGGGAAGTAGCCGACTTTTCGCGGCGGGAATTGTCGAGAACTGCCGGGTTCGCGCTCCTATCGTTGTCGGCAGAACGAAAGAAGGTGATCGGACGTGCTCGAACGTTGGAACGACGCACTCGCCTACATCGAGGACAACCTTGCGGGCGAGATCGATCCGGAGAAGCTGGCCCGCATCACGCTGACCTCGGAATACCATGTCCGACGCGTCTTCTCGGCTCTTGCCGGTATGTCGCTGACCCAGTACATCCGCGCGCGACGAATGACGTTGGCGACAGCGGACATTCTGAACGGGGACGGAATTCTCGATGTCGCGGTCAGGTACGGGTACTCGTCGAGCGATGCGTTCGGTCGAGCGTTCCGTCAGATGAACGGCATGACGCCGTCGCAGGCTCGTCGTCCGGGCGCCGTCCTTCGTTCGCAGCAAGCACTGTCGTTTCACCTCACCATCGAAGGACGGAGCACCATGCGATACCGCATCGTCGACCTACCCGAATTTCACATCGTCGGCCGCAAGACGCGAATTCCGTTGGTGTACAGCGGACCGAATACCGCCATGACGGAGTTCCACCGAACCCTGCCCGAGGGCACCGGGGCACGGCTCAAAGCGTGTGCCGACGTCGAAGAACTCCCCGAAATCCTGTTCGTCAGCACCGCATTCGAATCCGACCGCGCCGACGGCAGTCTGTTCGACTACTACTTCGCCGTCGCGTCGACGACGAACCACGACGACTGGGACTCGCTCGCAGTGCCCGCGTCGAAGTGGGTGGTGTTCGAAGCGCACAGCGAGAACGACTTTCAGCTCGCTCTGCAGCAACTGTGGGCCGACGCCTTCGGCGAATGGTTCCCGTCTAACCCGTACGAGGTGGTGCCGGGCCCAGAGATCCTGACGGTCACCCAGTCGAGCGACGACTGGACCTCCGGGACAGGTGAGCTGTGGATTCCGGTGAAACGGAGTTTCTGACGAAGAATTCACCCTCCTGTTGTGCGGTTCAGCAGGGATTTCCCGCACAACGGGAGGGTAAATTTTCGACGGGTCAGACGTTGAACCGGAACTCCACGACATCCCCGTCGACCATGACGTAGTCCTTGCCCTCCATGCGCACCTTGCCCGCGGCCTTGGCCGACGCCATGGAGCCCGCTTCGATGAGGTCGTCGAAGCTGACGATTTCGGCCTTGATGAAGCCGCGCTCGAAGTCGGTGTGGATGACGCCCGCCGCTTGGGGTGCGGTGTCGCCCTGGTGAATCGTCCACGCGCGCGCCTCTTTCGGGCCTGCGGTGAGGTAGGTCTGCAGGCCGAGGGTGTGGAAGCCGGCGCGAGCCAAGGCGTCGAGACCCGGCTCGGTCTGTCCGACGCTCTCCAGCAATTCGGCAGCCGACTCCGCGTCGAGCTCGAGCAGTTCCGACTCGATCTTCGCGTCCAGGAAAACAGCGTCGGCCGGGGCCACGGACTTGGCCAGCTCGGCGACCTTGACGTCGTCGGTGAGCACGCTCTCGTCGGCGTTGAAGACGTACAGGAACGGCTTGGTCGTCAGGAGCTGAAATTCCTTCAGCAATTCGAAATCCAGCTTGTCCTTCGCCGAGAACAGCGTCTTGCCGTCGTTGAGCACGGCCTGAGCTGCGATCGCGGCGTCGAGCGCGGGCTTGCGATCCTTCTTGATCCGCGCTTCCTTCTCGACGCGCGGGATGGCCTTCTCCAGCGTCTGAAGGTCGGCGATCGCGAGCTCGGTTTCAATGACCTCGATGTCGGCGGACGGGTCGACCCGGCCGTCGACGTGCACGACGTCGTCGTCGGCGAACACGCGCACGACCTGGCAGATGGCGTCGGCCTCACGGATGTTCGCGAGGAATTTGTTGCCAAGTCCTGCGCCCTCGGATGCACCCTTGACGATTCCGGCGATGTCGACGAACGACACGAGCGCAGGAACTTCCTTCTCGGAACCGAACACCTCGGCCAGCTTGCCGAGCCGCGGATCGGGCAGCGGAACGACACCGACGTTGGGCTCGATGGTGGCGAACGGGTAGTTCGCAGCCAGCACGTCGTTCTTGGTCAGCGCGTTGAACAGGGTGGACTTGCCGACGTTGGGCAGTCCGACGATTCCGAGGGTGAGGCTCACGGTCTATGGAGTCTACTTCCCTGGTCCAACCAGCCCGACACCCGTCGTGCGCGCGAATGTACAGCCGGCTGTACATTCGCGCGCACGGGTCGCGAAACGACCTACCAGTTGTTCGACGCGCTGGCCAACGTCGCGAAGAGCACGATGTAGAAGACGACGAACAGAGCCATGAATCCGACCCAGATCCACAGGGCGATCTGACCGAGCTTCTTCGCCCTGTCCGACGCGTACTGCGCCCCCTGGAAATCGCCCATCGCCCATCTCGGGTAGACGTTCGACGAATGCGTGAAGGCCGAGAATGCGAGCGGCCAGAAGAAGATGACCGCGGCCACCGCCCACCCGGCGTTCGTCGGGGGCGGTGGCGGCGGCGCGTACTGCGGGTACGTCTGGCCGGGGTACGACTGGCTTGTATAGGACTGGTTCGGGTCCGTCATGCAGGCACTGTAATACGGGCAAACGACGTTTTCGTGCGCTACATCCCGAACGGTTCGTTTCTGCTGCGAACCATTCGGCGCATCGTCACCACCTTTGAACGCAGCGGCCTCCGCCCCTTCGCGAACTTGTCACCCGCCAGGTCTACAGTGAGCTCGATCACAAGCACGTCTGCGAGGAGCGCTTTTCGATGACAGCAACCGCGTCCGAAAGTCCACACATCGAGCTGTTGAAGACCGACGACGATTTGCCGCCGGTCGGCGTCGTCGACAAGACCCCGATGACCGCGGCCAAGCGAGTTCTGTTCGTACTCATCGGTTTACTCGGCGGTGTGGCATGGACGATCGTCGCCATCATCCGCGGTGAGAATCCGAACGCCGTCTGGTTCGTCATCGCCGCGGTGTGCACGTACATCATCGCGTTCCGCTTCTACGCCAGGCTCATCGAGAACAAGATCGTGCATCCGCGCGACGACCGTGCCACTCCCGCGGAGATCCTCGAGAACGGCAAGGACTACATGCCGACGGATCGTCGCGTGTTGTTCGGCCACCACTTCGCGGCCATCGCAGGAGCCGGCCCTCTCGTCGGACCCGTCCTCGCAGCTCAGATGGGCTATCTGCCGGGCACGATGTGGATCATCATCGGTGTGGTCTTCGCGGGTGCGGTGCAGGACTTCCTCGTCCTGTGGATCTCGACGCGTCGCCGCGGCCGCAGCCTCGGTCAGATGGCCCGCGACGAGCTCGGCGTCGTCGGCGGTATCGCCGCACTGATCGGCGTCTTCGTCATCATGATCATCATTATCGCGGTGCTGGCGTTGGTCGTCGTCAACGCACTCGCCGAGAGCCCGTGGGGCGTCTTCTCGATCGCCCTCACCATCCCGATCGCGCTCTTCATGGGCGTCTACCTTCGCTTCCTGCGTCCGGGCAAGGTGTCCGAGGTGTCGATCATCGGCGTCGCGCTCCTGCTCTTCGCCATCGTCGCGGGCGGGTGGGTCGCCGAAACGGACTGGGGCACGGACTGGTTCACGCTGTCCAAGGTCACCGTCGCGTGGTGCCTCATCGCGTACGGTCTCGCCGCGTCGATCCTCCCGGTCTGGCTGCTGCTCGCACCCCGCGACTACCTGTCGACGTTCATGAAGATCGGCACCATCGCCCTTCTCGCGGTCGGCATCCTGATCGCACGTCCCGAGATCCAGATGCCCGCGATGACGTCGTTCGCCACCGAGGGCAACGGACCCGCGTTCTCCGGATCGCTGTTCCCGTTCCTGTTCATCACCATCGCCTGCGGCGCGCTGTCCGGCTTTCACGCTCTGATCTCCTCCGGCACGACGCCGAAGCTGCTGGAGAAGGAAAAGCAGATGCGGATGATCGGCTACGGCGGCATGCTCACCGAGTCGTTCGTAGCGATCATGGCACTCGTCACCGCGTGTGTCCTGGATCAGCACATCTACTTCGCCCTCAACGCTCCCGCGACGCTGACCGGCGGCACCCCGGAAACAGCTGCCGACTACGTCAACGGACTCGGCCTCAGCGGCGGTGACATCAGTGCGAACGAGCTCAGCCAGGCCGCGGCCGACGTCGGCGAGGAATCGATCATCTCTCGCACCGGTGGCGCCCCGACGCTGGCGTTCGGCATGTCCGAAGTGCTGCACCAAGTGTTCGGCGGCGAAAGTCTGAAGTCGTTCTGGTACCACTTCGCGATCATGTTCGAGGCGCTCTTCATTCTCACGACGGTCGACGCCGGTACCCGTGTCGCGCGATTCATGTTGTCGGACAGCATCGGAAACCTGCCAGGTTCGGCGGCCAAGAAGTTCAAGGACCCGTCGTGGCGTCCCGGCGCATGGCTCTGCTCGTTCATCGTCGTCGCGGCATGGGGTGCCATTCTGCTCATGGGCGTCACCGATCCCCTCGGCGGAATCAACACCCTGTTCCCGCTGTTCGGCATCGCGAATCAGTTGCTCGCCGCCATCGCACTGACCGTGGTCCTGACGATCGTCATGAAGCGTCGCTTGTTCAAATGGGCGTGGATTCCCGGTGTTCCGCTGGTGTGGGACCTCATCGTGACGATGACCGCGTCGTACCAGAAGATCTTCTCCGACATCCCGGCCATCGGCTACTGGGCGCAGCATGCGCAGTTCGTCGACGCGAAGAATCAGGACCTCACCGAATTCGGCACCGCCAAATCCGCCGAGGCGATCGACGCCGTCATCCGCAACACGTTCATCCAGGGCACGTTGTCGATCATCTTCGCGGTGCTCGTACTGATCGTCGCGGTCGTCGGACTTCTGGTGTGCATCAAAGCGGTTCGTGTCGACGACCTGCCCGACAACGAGGAACCGGCCGTCCCCTCGAAGATCTTCGGCCCCTCGGGTTTCATTCCCACCGCGGCCGAGAAGGAAATCCAGAAGGACTGGGACAAGCTGATCGCCGACGGCACCGTCCGCGCTCCCGGCGCCGCACACGCGGGGCATCACTGACATGCGTGGACTCTGGTGGTGGCTCACGTCGGTCATGGGCGACCGTGACTACGAGCGGTTCGTCGCGCACATGCGTCGAACACACCCGGGCGAGCCGATCCCGTCGGAACGCCAGTACTGGCGGGACCGCTACGCGGAAGCCGACGCCAACCCAGGCGCCCGCTGCTGTTGACGCTGATGGCGGATTTCCGCTAGCGGCGACGGTTCCACCGGTGACACAGTGGAACCCATGGAGTTGGACTTCGATCGCTGCTACCGGGCCGTCTCGGCACGGGACACCCGCTTCGACGGGCAGTTCTTCACGGCCGTGCGCACGACGGGCATCTACTGCCGCCCGTCGTGCCCGGCCACCACGCCGAAGGCGAAGAACGTGCAGTTCATGCCGACGGCGGCCGCCGCGCAGCAAGCCGGATTTCGTGCGTGCCGACGCTGCCAGCCCGACGCCACCCCCGGCTCACCGCGCTGGAACGTCCACTCCGATCTGACGTCGCGCGCGATGCGGCTGATCTCCGACGGGGCCGTCGAGCGCGGTGGCGTCGACGCGGTCGCGGACGCTCTCGGCTATTCGACGCGACAGTTGACGCGGGTACTCGGTGCCGAAATCGGCGCAGGGCCACTCGCCCTCGCACGAGCCCATCGCGCACACACGGCCCGCACGTTGATCCAGACGACGGCGATGTCGATGACCGATATCGCCTTCGCCGCAGGATTCTCCAGCGTCCGGCAGTTCAACGACACCGTGCGCGAGGTGTTCGCCGCCAATCCGACGGAATTGCGAACCGAAGCGGAGAAGCGAACGACGTTGTCCAGCAATGGAACCGTCACGCTCCGTCTCCCCTACCGCCGCCCGCTCGATCGAACCTGGCTGAACTGGTTCCTGAAAGCACACGTCGTACCGGGTATCGAAGCATGGGACGACGGCGTCTACCGCAGGTCCCTGCGTCTGCCCCACGGCCACGGCATCGTCGGACTGCGTATCGAGGACGGGTACGTCGACACGACGCTCGGCCTGCAGGACATGCGTGACCTGTCCCCCGCCGTCGCGCGCATTCGGCACCTACTGGATCTCGACGCGGACCCCGAGGCCGTCGACGCCGCCCTCGCCGAGGATCCGCACCTGCGTCCGCATGTGGAGTCTCGGCCGGGCATTCGCGCGCTCGGCTGCGCCGACGGTCCGGAACTGTTGCTGCGCACCATGATCGGGCAGCAGATTTCGTTGCGTGCCGCGGCGACGCACACTGCGCGACTCGTCGACGCACTCGGCACGCCGATCGAGGATCCGGCAGGCGGTACCGTCACGCGCCTCTTTCCTGATGCCGACGTCATCGCCGAACGTGGTCACGAGGTTCTCACCGGTCCGAAGAACCGGGTCCGAGCGATCATCGGGGTGGCCGACGCGGTGGCGTCGGGCAAGATCGTTCTTCATTCCGCGCGAGCAGCCGACGAGCTCGAACGAGAACTGCTGGCGCTGAGAGGAATTGGACCGTGGACAGCGCGCTACGTCGTCATGCGCCTCCTGGCCGACCCCGATGTTCTGCTGGACACCGATCTCGTCGTCCGTCAGGGCGCCGACGCGCTCGGCGTCTCACTGAAGGATTCGGAGCGTTGGTCGCCGTGGCGCTCGTACGTGTCGATGCATCTCTGGAACGTCGCACTCGAAAGAAGAGGACTATGACCGCGCTTTACGCCATCACGGACACCCCGATCGGCCCGTTCACCACCATCGTCGACGACGCGGGCGTGGTACTCGCGTCCGGATGGACCGCGACCGTCGACGATCTCGTGCCACTCGTCCATCGATCGTTACGACCGGTGGACATCCGGCCGGCCCCCACGCTCGGCAGTGTCACGAAGGCCGTGGACGAGTATCACCGCGGCGATCTGGCAGCTGTCGACGACGTCCCCGTCGCCCAGACGTCCGGTGAATTTCTCGTGCATGCGTGGAAAATCCTCCGTACCGTCCCCGCAGGCTCGCCGGTCACCTATTCCGAATTCGCGGCGATGTCCGGACGCCCCACTGCGATCCGGGGAGCAGCGTCGGCGTGCGCACGCAATGCTGCGGCGCTGTTCGTGCCGTGTCACCGGGTGTTGCGCATCGGCGGCGCGCTCGGCGGATTCCGTTGGGGCCTGCCTGCGAAGGAATGGTTGCTCGCCCACGAGCGGGGTTGACCCTGGCGCAGGTGGGTAGGCGCCCGACCGAAGACATTAGAGTCACACGTGTAGCAACAGTGACTGCAGCCGGGGAAAAGGACTTACCGACGTGACGGAACAGGCAGCGCCCACACCGAGGACCGGGCGCGATCGGGGCGATCTCATCGGCGTCGGCGGAATGTGGCTGGCCAAATGGTCACTCATTCTCGTCTCCGTCGCGGCGGGTGCATGGGTGCTCGGCTGGCTGATCTCGGCGCTGTGGGTCGTCATTCTGCCCGCGCTGCTCGCGATCATCGTCGCGACGGTCCTGTGGCCGCCCACCAAGTGGATGCTGCGCGTCGGCTTCCCTGCCGCGCTCGCAGCGACGCTGTCGCTCGTCGTGTTCTTCCTCGTCATCGGCGGCATCATCACGTTGATCGTGCCGTCGGTCGTCGACTCCGCTCCCGAGTTGGTCGACAAGGCGTCGGCAGGTGTGTCCCAGGTGCAGGACTGGCTGAAGGGCCCGCCGGTCAACTTGCAGGACGAGCAGATCGACAACGCCGTCTCCGCCATCACCTCACGACTGCAGGAGAGCGGCACGGCGATTGCGTCCGGCGTGTTCACGGGAGTGTCCGCCGCAGGTTCGATCCTCGTGACACTCGCACTCGTGCTGGTTCTGACGTTCTTCTTCGTCAAGGACGGCGTGAAGTTCATCCCGTGGTTGCACGGATTCGCCGGCGGTCGCGCCGGAAAGCACCTCGCCGAAATCCTGGCCCGCATGTGGGCGACGCTCGGCGGATTCATTCGCACGCAGGCAATCGTCAGCCTCATCGACGCCTTCTTCATCGGACTGGGACTCGTCATTCTCGGCGTCCCCTTGGCCCTCGTGTTGGCCACGATCACTTTCCTCGGCGGCTTCATCCCGATCGTCGGTGCGTTCGTCGCAGGCGCCCTCGCGGTTCTGGTCGCTCTCGTGGCCAACGGACCGACGACCGCCCTGATCGTGCTGGTCATCATCATCGCGGTGCAGCAACTCGAAGGCAACGTGCTGCAACCGATCCTCCAGAGCCGAAGCATGAACCTGCACCCGGCGATCGTGCTTCTCGCGGTCACCGGCGGCGGTTCGGTGTTCGGCATCATCGGCGCGTTCCTCGCCGTTCCCGCTGCGGCCGTCGCTGCCGTCCTGATCCGCTACGTATCCGAGCAAATTGACGAACGCTCCGTCGAAGCCGACCGGAGCCAACTCGAGGACGAGGCACCCGACACCGAGGACCTCGTCACCGACGAGGACGGCAACAACAAGGACGCGAAGATCGACAAATAGTCAGGACGCCGCGAACAACTCGATTCGCGACCCTACTCGCTCACGGACCACGTGCAGCCTGCTCGGAATGCGTTGCCGCATCTCGTCGACGTGACTGACGATGCCGACGACGCGTCCGCCTGCCCGTAGTTCGTCCAGGACGCCCATCACCGATTCGAGTGTGTCCGCATCGAGTGTGCCGAACCCTTCGTCGATGAACATCGTGTCGAGTACGACGCCGCCCGATTCGGCTGCGACGACGTCGGCCAGGCCGAGGGCGAGTGCGAGCGAGGCGAGGAACGACTCGCCGCCGGACAGCGTCTTCGCGGAACGGACGACGCCTGTGTAGTCGTCACGGATGTCGAGGCCCAATCCTCCACGGCGACCGCGCGATTCCGCTTCGTCGGAGTGGACGAACTCGTAGCGCCCACCCGACATGCGATGCAGCCGGATCGACGCCGACTCGGCGACGTCTTCGAGCCGCGACGCCAGCACATACGACCGCAGCGACATCTTGCGCGCGTTCTGCCCGCGACCGGCGACGACGTCGGCAAGTGCGGCGAGTTCGTCGTGCTTGGCACGCATGGGAGCTGCACGATCGACGGCAGCCCACAGCTGAGCTGTCAACTCCTCGACCTGTTCGGTCTTGCGTCTGCACTCGGCGTGCACGGCGACCGCGGCGTCGAGTTCCTCGGCTGCGCGGACAACCGCTGCCCGTGCCGGCTGCGTGTCGACGGGTTCGGTGCCGATCACAGCGGCGATGGCCGGCTCGGCCAACACCTGTTCCGCGTGCGCGCGAATGTCGTTGGCCGACAGCAGCCGCTGCTCGATGTCTGCTGCACGCCGAGCGGGGATCACCGCGTGCGCGGCGTCTTCTGCCGAGGCGAACCCCGACTCGGAGACGAGATCGTCGAGTTTGCGGGAGAGCGTTGCTGCGGCGGCTGCGGCATCTGCGGAGGCAACGCGCGCGTCGAGCAACGCGGTCGAGCGACGGATCAGCTGGTCCAAACGATGGGTGCGCTGGTCGATGCTGTCGCCGCCTGCACCGATCGCGGTCGCGACTCTGGCCCGCATCTGCGCGACGGCCTGCACGATCTGCTCCCGCCTCGCGACGAGTGCCGCGGCCTCCGATCGCTGTTCCGCGACGACGGTCGCGATGCGCTGATCCTCCGATCGGAGTTCGTCGAGGCGTGCACGTCGCGGCGCCAACGCATCGGCTTCGCGTCGCGCTGCGGTCAATGCGGTTGTGACCGAGTCGAGTTCGGCTGCGAGGCCTGCACTGTCGCGATCGCCCGACGCCTGCACCAGGCCTTCGATCGTGCGGTGGATAGTCGCGACCTCTGCGGCGCACGAGTCGACGGTGGCCGCCGTCGCGCGCTCGTTCTTCGCTGCGGCGTCCTCGTCGGCTTCGGTGACGGTGGTCTCGGCAATCTTCGCTGGATTCGGATGGGCCGTCGAGCCGCACACACCGCACGCCTCACCGTCGATCAGCGATGCAGCCAGTTCTGCGGCCATGCCCGTCAGGCGGCGCTCCCGCAGGTCCAGCCACAGTTCGCGAGCGTCGTTGTGCGTCGTGCGTGCGGCATCGAGCGCCTTCTCCGACTTCGCCAACGCAGCGCGTTTCTTCTTCAGTTCGATCGCCGCGCGTACTGCCTCGGCGACGCGCGCCGATGCACTCTCGAGCGTCGCGATCTCGGCCGATGCGTGCACGGCCGAGTCCACGGCGCGCTCGGCCGTCTCGATGGCCTCGGGCAGCGCGTCACGTGCGCGCTGGAGCTCGTCGATTCGCCGTTCCACGGCGTCGTGCTGCTGCGCCAACTGGTCGGCGATGCGTTCGTCTGCGTCCGCGCGCCGTTCGACGGACCGCAGCTCGTCGAGGACTCCGACCTGGGTTGTCCACTCACGCACGGCACGTGCGACGACAGTGCGCACGGCGGCGAGGTCCGAAGTATCCGAATCATGCTCCGCGAGAACGATTTCCGAGCCTGGCACCGCCGACAGCGAACGACCCGCCTCGACGACCGAGCGCATCGCCTCGACATGCGCGGCTGTGGCCGTCGCACACTCTTTCGCCAGTGCTGCAACCGGACCGGCGGCCGCGGACAGTTCGACTTCGCGGCGCATCGATTCACGCTCGGCGGCCGTTGCCTGGAATTCCGACAACTGCCGCTGTGCGACGTCGCGTCGCCGCTGCGCTGTTGCCGTGGATTCGAGACGGCCCAGAGCTGCGACGGCAGCGTCGGACGTGGCGCGGGCGGACGCGAGAGCTGTCGCAGCCGATCGAAATGCGTCTCTGCTGTTCTCGAGAATCTCGGTAGCCCATTCGACCGGCTGCCGATCGAGCTGCTCGGGCTCCCCCGCGGCGGTGGAGATCTTGCCGACCAACTTGTCGATCGCGATGGACGACGATTCGAGCTCGGCCGCGCTCAGCCGACGCCGCTCCGCGAACCACTGCTCGACGTCGCCGAATCGAGCGGTGTCGAACAATCGCTCGAGCAGATTGCCGCGCTCGTCGCTGTCCGCGCGCAGAAAACGGGCGAACTCTCCCTGCGGCAGCAACACGACCTGGAAGAACTGGTCTGCGCTCATTCCCAGCGCCGCACCGACTGCCTCGCCGATCTCGTCGAGACGCGTCAGGTTCTGACCACTTCCGTCGAGCCAGGTCAGCGACGCCTTCGCGTTCTGCTTGGTGGTGCCGGTTCCGCGCTTCTTCGCCCGGAAGTACTCGGGACTGCGGACGATCTTGACGCGTCGGCCGCCGAGTGTGGCTTCGAGCGTCACCGACGGCGCGGTGCCGTCCGCCGCGTGATCCGACAGCAGTCTCTTGCCGTCACGGCGCGCGCCGGGAACCGTGCCGTAGAGCGCGAATGCGACCGCGTCGAGAATAGTTGTCTTGCCCGCGCCGGTCCGACCGTGCAGGAGGAACAATCCGTCCGCGCCGAGCGCATCGAAGTCGACGCACTCGGTCTTGCCGAACGGACCGAAGGCTGTGATCTCGAGCCGGTGGAGCCTCACGCGGAACGCCCGAACAACGCGTCGTGGTCGACGCTGGAATTCTCGTCCTTGGCTACGTCGTCACGCTGCACGGACGCCAAAGCGCGCTCCAGCAAACCGATTTCGCGCGAGGTCGGCGCGCTGCGCATATCGGCGACGAACGACGTCGCGATGTCGATGTCGGTGCGCCCACGAACTCGGTCACGGTAGGTGAACTCCGACGTGTTCACCGGGCGAACCCATTCGAGATGGACTGCATGCGGAAAGCGGGTACGCAGCGACCGCATGGCATCGACCGGACGCACCGGATCGGTGAGAACCGCAGACACGTAATGCTTTTCGGCATCTGCGAACTCGTCGCTGCTCAGCAGCTCTTCGACGGTGCCCTGAAGTTGACTGAGGCCACGCACGATCGGAAGGTCGACCCGCTCGACGGTACCGAGACCGGCGGCGTCGAGTTCGAGAATCCAGACCGCCTTGCGGTGACTGCGTTCGCCGAACGAGTACGGCAGCAGAGAACCCGAGTAACGCACGCGCTCGCTCAGCGTCTGCGGAGAATGTAGGTGGCCCAACGCCACATAGTCGACGCCGTCGAACGCCGATGCAGGAGCGGTTTCGACGCCACCCGACGAGATGGTGCGCTCGGATCCCGTCGCTTCACCACCGACGATGAAAGCATGTGCGAGAACGACGGATCGGACAGCGGACCCGTCGGCGCGACGCCGATCCAGATCGGTGCGAACACGGATCATCGCAGCGTCCAGTACCTCCGCGTGCGTGCGCGCCGCGGGAACGTCGAGTTCGAGGCGAGTGGTTTCCGGTTCGAGGTAAGGAATTCCGTAGAACGCGACGGGTCCGAAGTCGTCGTCGAGCACCACCGGACGGTCGACGTCACCGACGCGCGTCATCAAGTGCAGGCCGCCCGCAGCGGCGAAAGCTGCACCCGCACCGAGGCGGGCGGGCGAATCGTGATTGCCCGACGTGGCCACGATGACCGCGCCTGCCGCTCGAATGGCCTCGAGGCCCCTGTTGCACACCAGCACCGCGTCGGCACTCGGCACCGCGCGGTCGTAGATGTCACCCGGAACGACGACGACGTCGATGCCCTGCGCGGCAACCAGTTCCGCGATCGCGCTCAGCGCCGCAGCCTGGTCGGCGAGCAGATCGACGCCGTGGAACGTGCGTCCGATGTGCCAGTCCGAGGTGTGCAGGATCTTCATGGGAACGACGGTATCGGCTGCCACCGACAAACTTCGGGCGGCGCTCCGAGCCGAACCTGTCGGTGCCCCGGTGCATCATCGTCGCCATGAACGTACTCACCGCACTGGGAATGGCTTTCGCCTTCGCACTCGGCGGCGCGCTCGGCTGGTTGATGCATGCGCAGCGCGTCGGTGATCGTGCCGTCCGTGCCGAGGCTCAGCTGGCCGCGCTGCGCGACAACGAGGCGCTGCTGCGTCGCTCGCTCGCGGCCGTCAACGAGGATTCGGCACGCAGGCATTCCGGTGTCATCGGCCAGCAGGTGTCCAGCCTCGTGGAGCCGCTGCACGACGCGGTCGACGCTCTCACCGAGCACGTTCGTCAGGTCGAGCACAACCGCATTCGCGCCTATGCCGGGTTGACCGAACAGGTGTCGGGAATGCACCGCGCATCGGTAGATCTGTCGACGCAGACGTCTCAGTTGGTCACCGCGCTGCGTGCACCGCAGATCCGCGGCCGGTGGGGCGAGATGCAGCTCGAGCGGGTCGTCGAACTCGCCGGAATGGTCAAGCACTGCGATTTCGACACGCAGGTCAGCCGCGAGGGCATTCGACCCGACATGATCGTGCACCTGGCCGGCGGCAGGCAGATCGTCGTCGACGCCAAGGTCCCGTTCGCCGCCTATCTGGACGCGGCGCAGGAACAAGATCCCGACGCGCGCGCCAGGCAGCTGACACGCCACGCTCGGCACCTGCGCACCCACGTCGATCAGTTGTCGGCGAAGGAATACTGGCGCTCCTTCGAACCGACTCCCGAGTTCGTCGTGCTGTTCGTCCCGGGAGACCCGTTCCTCGATGCTGCGCTTACCTCGGACTCGTCGCTCCTGGAATATGCGTTCACGAGAAACGTGATTCTTGCCACCCCCACCACATTGGTGGCGTTGCTCCGCACGGTTGCGTACTCGTGGAAGCAGGAGTCGCTCGCGGAGGACGCGGCACGCATCCAGCAACTCGGTCGCGAGCTCTACTCCCGGCTCGGCACCGTGGCGTCGCATCTGGACAAGCTGGGAGGGCATTTGGGCAAGGCGGTGGAGTCCTTCAACTCGACGGTGTCGTCCGTCGACTCGCGTGTCGGAGTGACTGCCCGCAAACTTCACGAACTCGAGCTCTTCGACGGTGATGTCGTCGACGTTCGACGCGTCGACGCACGCCCCAGACTGTCCGATTCGTCGTACCCGAGCCGATCGTTCGGGCACGTCGACGACGCGGTGGGCTGAACAGCCGCTAACCTCGAGGGGTGTCTACCTCCCAACGTGCCCGCTCCGGGGTACCGCTGGATCAGCGTTCAGCCTTCGCGACCGTGCCCGGCGTGCCTGCGTGGGGGGCAGTGGCCATCGCCGGCGGCGCAACTTTCCTCGGCTTCGTCCTCGACGCGGCCCGCGGAACAGAGCTGACCTCTGCGTTCTCCAGCCTGTACATCATCGGTGTCGTCGTCGCGGCGCTACTCGTCCGCTATCGAGGCCTGTTCACCGCGATGGTGCAGGCGCCGCTGATTCTGTTCGTCGCGGTGCCGCTGTCGTACCAGTACTTCACCGAGAATCCCGGGACCAGCCTGAAGGACATCCTTCTCAACGTCGCCATTCCTCTCGTCAACCGATTCCCGGTCATGCTGCTGGGTACGGTGCTGGCGCTCGGCATCGGCGCACTCAGGGTGTTCCTCAAACGACAGAACTCGCACGCGCCCGCAGGTGCGGCCAAGCGCACGATGCGCGACCGCGCCCAGGAAACTCGCGACCGTGCGCGTGAGAACCGGGCCCGCATGGCTCAGGCCAAGCAGCGTCGCTCCGACGCGCCGACGGCGTCCGCGGCTGTTACCGAGACGCGCTCGCGACGCGCCAATCGCAACGCCCCTGGCCGGAACGCGTCACGCGAACCGCAGCGCGACCACGTCGCGCCGAGAATCGACCGTCCTGCCGCGGATCCGTACCGGCCCGAGCGGGGCTACGCGTCGGATTCAGTTCGTCGGGCTGCACCACGGCCGCAGCAGCCTCGGGTCCCCCGGCCTCCGGAGGTCGACCCGTACTCGGCGCCGAGAACTGCCGCGCCCGTCAGCGCGCACATCCCGCCGCATCCTGTGCCGCAGGTGCGTTACCGGGACCGCGGAGACGCGTAGGACACGTAGGCCCGAAACATCGATGGCCCGCGGCAACCTGTAGACGGTTGCCTCGGGCCATCGATGCGTAGAAGGAGGAAGCGCGTCAGGCCCTCGCCGCTCGCAGTTCGCGCGGAAGCGAGAAGACCAGCGTCTCGTTGGCGGTCGTGACCGGCTGGACGTCGGCGAAGCCGTGTTCGGCGAGCAGATCGATGACGCCCTGGACCAGGATCTCCGGCACCGACGCGCCCGAGGTGATGCCGACGGTCTTGATGCCGTCGAGCCAGGCGGGATCGACTTCCTTGGCGTAGTCGACGAGGTAGCTGGCCTTGGCACCTGCGGTGAGGGCGACCTCGACGAGGCGGACCGAGTTGGACGAGTTCTTCGAGCCCACGACGATGACCAGATCGCATTCCGGCGCCATAGCCTTGACCGCGACCTGACGGTTCTGCGTCGCGTAGCAGATGTCGTCGCTGGGCGGATCCTGCAAAGTCGGGAACTTCTCACGCAGTCGCGCAACCGTCGTCATGGTCTCGTCGACGCTCAGCGTGGTCTGCGAGAGCCAGATGACCTTGCTCTCGTCACGGACGGTGACGCCCTCGACCGCGTCGGGACCGTCGACGAGTTGAACATGATCGGGAGCCTCACCCGCGGTGCCCTCGACCTCTTCGTGGCCTTCGTGCCCGATGAGCAGAATGTCGTAGTCGTCACGGGCGAACCGCTTGGCTTCCTGGTGCACCTTGGTGACCAGCGGGCAGGTGGCGTCGATCGTGCGCAGGTTGCGCTCCGCGGCCGACGCGTGCACCGCAGGCGATACGCCGTGCGCGGAGAACACGAGCAGCGCCCCCTCGGGGACCTGATCGGTTTCGTCGACGAAGATCGCGCCGCGATCGGCGAGCGTCTCCACGACGTGGCGGTTGTGCACGATCTCCTTGCGGACGTAGACCGGAGCGCCATGCTTCTCCAGTGCTTTCTCCACAGTTTCGACGGCGCGGTCCACTCCTGCGCAGTAGCCACGCGGCTCGGCGAGGAGGACACGCTTTGCACCTGAGTAGGCCGCAGCACCGTCGCCCGCAGTTCGTGCGATACCGAGATTCAAGGGAACAGCCGAAGACATACCAACAGGATACGTGTGGAACGGCGGGCACTCCGCTCCCCGAGCATGGCGGCTACCAAATTCATCCGTCTTCAGGCAGTCTGGTGTCCATGACTCGTGTCCCGTTTGCCGCACGCGTGGCTGCAGGTGTGGCCGTGACCGTCGTCGAAGAGGCGCGCAAGCTCCCCAGCACGGCCGTGACACTGCCGATGACCGTCATCAGCGAGATGCTGGCGACGACGATGCGCTTCCAGCAGCAGGTCACAGCCCTGGCGATCAAGGGTGACCAGGCGATTGCAGGCCTCCCCCTCCTCGGCACGCCGGACGAGGAACAGCCGTCGTGGGCGGTGTTCGACGAGGACGACACGAACGGTGAGGTCGACATCCCCGACCACGAACCGCCCGCAGCGACGGGCCGCTTCGCGCTGTATTCGACGCCTCCCGCCGAAGCCACCGAGGAGCCCGAACCCGCGGTGACGGCCGAGAAGCCCGACATCGTCGAACTCGTCGACTACGACACCCTTGCGCTCGCGCAGCTCCGTGCCCGCCTGCGCACGTTGTCGCTCGACGACCTGGAGACACTTCTGACGTACGAGAACTCCACCAAGTCTCGCGCTCCGTTCCTGACGATGCTCGAGAACCGAATCACCACAGCGAAAGCCAAGTGACAGCGAGTACAGCCGAACAGCCATGGCCGGTACGCACGGTCGCGATGAAGGTCGCGGGCTGGATCGATCGTCTCGGCAGTATCTGGGTCGAGGGCCAGCTGACGCAGATCAACGCGCGTCCGGGCACGCGCACCGCCTTTCTCGTCCTGCGTGATCCTTCCGCGGACATGTCGCTGTCGGTCACGTGTTCGCCGCAGTTGCTCGAACGCTCCCCCGTTCCACTGACGGAGGGCGCACGCGTCATCCTCTACGGCAAGCTGTCGTTCTACACCGGCCGCGGAACGATCTCGTTGCGCGCCACCGACATTCGAGCAGTAGGCGTCGGTGAGCTCTTGGCACGCATCGAGAAGTTGCGTGCGCTGCTCGCCGCCGAGGGACTGTTCGACCCCCGACTCAAGCGACCGCTGCCGTTCCTGCCGAAGCGGATCGGATTGATCACCGCACGCGCGTCGGCCGCCGAACGTGACGTTCTCACCGTCGCGCAAAGACGGTGGCCTGCAGTGCACTTCGAGGTTCGGCATACACCGGTCCAAGGCCCGACGGCGGTTCCCGCGATTCGCGACGCATTGAAAGACCTCGAGGGCAGCGTCGACGTCATCATCATGGCCCGCGGCGGCGGAAGCGTCGAAGATCTGCTGCCGTTCTCCGACGAGGCTCTGTGTCGCGCGATCTCACGGGCGACGACGCCCATCGTCTCCGCGATCGGGCACGAACCCGACAGCCCTCTGTCGGATCACGTCGCCGACCTGCGTGCTGCGACGCCGACGGATGCGGCCAAACTCGTCGTGCCAGACGCCGTCGCCGAGCAGAATCTCGTCGCCGAACTGCGCGCGAGAACCGCGGCAGCACTGCGCAACTGGGTCGCCCGCGAAGCGCGCGGCATCGAGATGATCCGGCATCGGCCTGCGCTCGCGGACCCCATCGCCGGCATCGATCGACGCGGCGAGGAAATTCAGCGACTCGTCGACGCGGCCCGACGAGACGTGCTGCGCGAACTGGCGAAGCAGGACACCCTCGTCGAACATCTGCGTGCTCGTCTGCAGACGCTGGGGCCGGCAGCCACGCTCGCTCGTGGCTACGCCGTCGTGCAGCGTATGGTCGCCGGCGAGGATCCCGAGGTGCTGCGTTCGGTGGACGACGCCCCACCCGGAACACAGATTCGTGTACGTGTGGCCGACGGTGCTGTCACCGCCGCGGTCATGGGCAAAGTTCGATAGGAGAGATCATGAGCGAAACACCCGTCGCGGAGATGGGCTACGAGGCTGCGCGCGACGAACTGGTCGATGTGGTCAAGGTGCTCGAGCAGGGCGGTCTCGACCTGGACGCGTCGCTGGCTCTGTGGGAACGCGGCGAGCAGCTCGCGACGCGCTGCGAGGAGCACCTGGCCGGGGCGCGCACCCGCGTCGAGAACGCGCTGGCCCACATCGAGGAGAACGACGCCGACAGCTAGGGTGTCAGCGGCGTGGCGCTCGTCGTCGCGGTCGCGAGCTCGGTGAACTCCTCGTTCGACCCGCTGCCGGTCACGAGCAGGCGCACGTCACCGAGGTCGGTGACCCAGACGGGCTCCTTGTCGCTCTGCTCGTAGACGATCCATTCCTTGCCGTCGATCGATTGCGTGCCCGACGCATAGCGCGGCTCGCCCACGGCGAACGGCACCAGCACGTCCTCGGTCGCGTTGGATTGGGTGAGCCTGATGTAGCGTCCGGCGCCGGAGATGAAGCCGACGTTGCTCACGTCGCCGCCCTGGTCGCCGGAGATCGACTGTCGGCTGCCCGAGTTGGGCGTCCAGTCCTCGGGAACCTTCGGGTTGCGGATCGGGAACGAAAGCTCGGAGGCGTCGTACTGCAAGGCGGCGTCGACGTCGAAGTTCGGGATCGGCCCCTGCTTGGGACCGCCCGGGCTGAGCGTGCATTGGCTGGCGATACCGGCGATCAACAGACACGCGATCACGAGCGGGATGAGAGACCACACCATGTCGCGGTTGTTGTTCAGAATCCGGGGTTTGCTGTTCGCCACGCAGTCCAGTATCCCCGCTGCTTGTCAGTGCTCGGTCGGCGCATGCCCTACGTCGCATGACGCGGCTCACGAATGAGATAATCGCGCCTGGGTACGACCCCCATCTACCAGGAGGCTACAAACCGATGACGGCCAGCACCGAGTCCACTCGCGCCATGGCGCCAGACCGCAACCTCGCCCTCGAACTCGTACGTGTGACCGAGGCCGGTGCGCTCGCGTCGGGCCGGTGGGTCGGTCGTGGCGACAAGGAGGGCGGAGACGGAGCAGCCGTCGACGCCATGCGCCAGCTGGTCAGCTCGGTCTCGATGCGCGGCGTCGTCGTCATCGGTGAGGGCGAGAAGGACGAAGCCCCGATGCTCTACAACGGCGAGCAGGTCGGCAACGGTAACGGCCCCGAGGTCGACTTCGCGGTCGACCCCGTCGACGGAACCACGCTGATGGCCAAGGGCATGCCCAACGCCATCTCGGTCCTCGCCGTCGCCGAGCGCGGTGCGATGTTCGACCCGTCGGCCGTGTTCTACATGGAGAAGATCGCCGTCGGCCCCGACTACGCCGATGTCATCGATATCACTGCACCGGTCAAGGAGAACATCGCCCGGATCGCGAAGATCAAGAAGGGCTCCGCTTCCGACGTCACGGTGTGCATCCTGGATCGCCCCCGCCACGCGGATCTCATCCAGCAGGTGCGCGACGCCGGATCCCGCATCCGCCTCATCTCCGACGGTGACGTCGCGGGCGCGATCGCCGCAGCACGTCCCGATTCGGGCACCGACATGCTCATCGGCATCGGTGGTACCCCCGAGGGAATCATCGCCGCCGCCGCGATGCGCTGCATGGACGGTGTGTTGCAGGGCCGCCTCGCCCCGACCGACGACGCCGAGCGCCAGAAGGCCATCGACGCAGGTCACGACCTCGACCGTGTCCTGACGACGCGCGACCTCGTCTCCGGCGAGAACGTCTTCTTCACCGCCACCGGCGTCACCGACGGCGACCTGCTCCGCGGCGTCCGATACGCGGGCGGCGGCGCGCACACGCAGTCCATCGTCATGCGATCCAAGTCCGGCACCGTGCGCATGATCGACGCCTACCACCGTCTCGAGAAGCTCCGCGGCTACAGCTCGGTCGACTTCGACGGCGACGAGAACGCGCACGCACCGTCGTTCTAGGCTGCATCCCAATCCGTGTAACCCGACTGGCAAAGTAAGGCTCATGACGCAGACAGACGATTCGCAGTACCGCATCGAGCACGACACCATGGGAGAGGTACGCGTCCCGATCGACGCGCTGTGGCGTGCTCAGACGCAGCGTGCGGTGGAGAACTTCCCGATCTCCGGCCGTCCGCTCGAGCGCACCCAGATCCGTGCGATGGGCCTGCTGAAGGCAGCCTGCGCTCAGGTCAACAAGGACCTCGGATTGCTCGACGCCGACAAGGCCGACGCCATCGTCGCCGCTGCCACCGAGATCGCCGACGGCAAGCACGACGACCAGTTCCCGATCGACGTCTTCCAGACCGGCTCGGGCACCAGCTCCAACATGAACGCCAACGAGGTGATCGCGTCGATCGCCAAGGCGAACGGCGTCGACGTTCACCCGAACGACCACGTCAACATGTCGCAGAGCTCCAACGACACCTTCCCGACGGCTACTCACGTCGCCGCCACGGAAGCTGCCGTCACGTCTCTGGTTCCGGCGCTGAAGCACCTGCACGAAGCTCTGGCCGCGAAGGCCACGGAGTGGAAGACCGTCGTGAAGTCCGGTCGCACCCACCTCATGGATGCCGTGCCCGTCACGCTCGGCCAGGAGTTCGGCGGCTACGCCCGTCAGATCGAAGCCGGCATCGAGCGCGTCGAAGCCACCCTCCCGCGTCTGGGCGAACTGCCCATCGGTGGCACCGCCGTCGGCACCGGCCTCAACGCACCCGACGGATTCGGCGCCAAAGTCGTTGCGGAACTGGTCAAGTCGACCGGTATCGACGCACTGACCGCAGCAAAGGACTCCTTCGAAGCACAGGCTGCTCGTGACGGACTCGTCGAGATCTCCGGCGCACTGCGCACCATCGCCGTGTCGCTCACCAAGATCGCCAACGACATTCGCTGGATGGGATCGGGACCGCTCACCGGCCTCGGCGAGATCCAGCTCCCCGACCTGCAGCCCGGTAGCTCGATCATGCCCGGCAAGGTCAATCCTGTTCTGCCCGAGGCTGTTACGCAGGTCGCGGCTCAGGTCGTCGGCAACGATGCCGCCACCGCGTTCGGTGGTGCATCGGGTGCGTTCGAGCTCAACGTCTACATCCCGATGATGGCGCGCAACGTCCTCGAGTCGCTCAAGCTGCTCGCGAACGTGTCGGTTCTGTTCGCCGACAAGTGCATCGTCGGCCTGCAGGCCAACACCGAGCACCTCAAGACGCTCGCCGAGTCGTCGCCGTCCATCGTGACGCCGCTGAACTCCGCGATCGGCTACGAGGAAGCTGCCGCCGTCGCGAAGCAGGCTCTGAAGGAGAAGAAGACGATCCGTCAGACCGTCATCGATCGCGGACTCATCGGCGACAAGCTGAGCGAGGAAGAGCTCGACAAGCGTCTCGACGTCCTGGCCATGGCGAAGGTCAAGGACCAGTAGTCACCCGCCCCCTTTCCGCATCGATGGACCGCGGCATCCGCTAGACGGATGCGGTGGTCCATCGATGTTTTCGGGGACTGTCGGCCCGACAACATCGATGGCCCGTGGCAACCGTCTACAGGTTGCCACGGGCCATCGATGCGTAACAGGGCCGGCGTCAGGCCAGATGCGCCAACTCGTCGCGCGCCTTCTTGCCCTCGTCGCCGAGGTCGTCGCGGCCGAAGACGTTCCAGGTCGCGAGCAGTGGCTTGAACACCTTCTCGCGCTGTTGGTCGTCGTCGTAGATTCCCGCTTCTTTCAGCGCTTCGGTGCTGTTCGCCTTGCTCGGCAGGTCGACGACCGGAATGGCGTAGCCGTTGATGCGGTCCGCGACGGCGCGCATCGTCTGGTCCGGTACGACGCCGAATCCTTCGGTGACGATGTTCGCGTAGAAGCGCGACTGCAGGACGTCGTCGGCTGCGATCTTCGTCAGGATCGTCGCGAGCACCTTGTCGCCGCCCAGTGCGACGGTGTTGGTGTTGCGCAGTGCCGCGGCGGACTCGTCGATCGCGAAGTGCGCGACGATGTCGAGCACGTGCAGGCTCGGCGCGGAGTAACCCCGCGTCATCTCCTCCATACGCACGCGCTCGAGCGCGACGGGATCGACCGCACGCGTCAGAACCAGGTAGTCGCGAAGCACGATCGCCTGACGGTTCTCCTCCGACGTCCAGCGACCCGTCCACTTCCACCAGGCACCGAGCCCGGTGAGTGCCCGAGCCAGCTCGCGGTGGTAGGCGGGCAGGTTGTCGGCCACGAGCACCCCGACGGTGGCCGAGAGGATCTCGACGTCGCTCAGGTGGGACTGCTCGGGCGACCAGTCCTCACCACCGAGGAACGCGAAGTTCTTGCCCTCGTCCCACGGCGCGAAATCGTGGGGGTGCCAGTCCTCGGCTTCGTCGAGGTGGCGACGCAGGTTCTCTTCCACGGCGGGCTCCAACCGGAGCAACAGGTCGCCGTCCGTCATGTTCGTAGGCATCCGACAACCGTAGCGCCTCGTGGTGGACGACAGATGTCGTGCCCTGGACGTCTGTGAATTGTCCCAACGTCGCTGATAGCGCAGGTCTACGCTCGATTCGTCCGTGAAACGAGGGGGAGGGATTCGCCATGACCGAGACGACGCAGGCCACCGAAGTGGTCGAGACCATGCTGCACGCGCTGCGGGACCGGAAGGTCGACACGGCCGTCGATCTGTTCGACGACGGGATCGTCTGGCACAACGTCGGGCTTCCCAAGGTGCGGGGACGCGACCGCGTCGGCAAGTACATGACGGCGCTCGCGAAACCAGAATGGGGTTTCGACGTCACGATCCACAACATCGCCGCGAACGGGAACATCGTGTTGACCGAACGTACCGACGCGATCGTCTACCGGCGCCTGCGCGTCGATTTCTGGGTGTGTGGCACGTTCGAACTGCGCGACGGCAAGATCGCCGTGTGGCGCGATTACGGCGACGTCGCCGACATCTCGAAAGGATTCGCGAAGGGCGCTTTCCGTGCCCTCGTGAGTGGGAATGCATAGAGGGCTATACATTCCCACTCACGGGCGCCGCTAGGCGCCTGCGGGACCGAACTCTTCCAGCATCTCCGTCACCAGCGCGGCGATCGGCGAACGCTCACTGCGCGTGAGGGTGATGTGCGCGAAAAGCGGGTGTCCCTTGAGCTTTTCGATGACCGCGGCGACGCCGTCGTGACGCCCGACGCGCAGGTTGTCGCGCTGCGCGACGTCGTGCGTGAGGACGACGCGTGAGCCGCTGCCCAGTCGCGACAGCACCGTCAACAGGACGTTGCGTTCGAGTGACTGCGCTTCGTCGACGATCACGAACGAATCGTGCAGCGACCGTCCTCGAATGTGGGTCAGCGGCAACACTTCCAGCATTCCGCGGGCGATGACTTCTTCCATCACCTCGGGGCTCGCGAGCCCGTCGAGGGTGTCGAAGACCGCCTGGGCCCACGGACCCATCTTCTCGCTCTCGCTACCGGGGAGGTACCCCAACTCCTGACCGCCCACGGCGTAGAGAGGCCGGAACACAACGACTTTCCGATGTGTGCGACGCTCCAGGACCGCTTCGAGTCCGGCCGTCAGCGCCAGCGCCGACTTTCCGGTACCGGCCTTGCCGCCGAGCGAGACGATACCGACGCTCTCGTCGAGCAGAAGATCGAGCGCCACACGCTGTTCCGCGGACCGACCGTGCAGGCCGAACGCCTCGCGCTCACCGCGGACCAGCTGAACCTGCTTGTCGGGTGTGACGCGCCCCAACGCGCTCGAACGACCACCGAGCAGACGAACTCCGGTGTGACACGGCATCTCTCGCGCACCGTCGAGATCGATGACGCCCTCGGCGAACAGCTGATCGATGTCGCCGGGCTGCACCTCGAGTTCGGCCATACCGGTCCATCCCGACGGCACGACGTCGTGCGCGTGGTACTCGTCGGCGCGAAGTCCGACGGCGCCGGCTTTGACGCGGAGCGGGATGTCCTTGCTGACCAGCACGACGTCTTTGCCCTCGGCTGCGAGATTGAGTGCGCAGGCGAGGATTCGAGAGTCGTTGGAATCGGTTCGGAATCCCACGGGAAGCACCGACGGATCGGTGTGATTGAGCTCGACTTGCAGTGTGCCGCCGTCGTTTCCGATCGGAACCGGCTGATCGAGACGGCCGTGCTCGACACGGAGATCGTCGAGCATACGTAGGGATTCCCGCGCGAACCATCCCAGTTCGTGGTGATGGCGCTTTCCCTCCAACTCGCTGATGACCACCAGCGGCAGGACCACGTTGTGCTCGGCGAACCGGATGACTGCCCACGGGTCCGACAACAGAACCGAGGTATCCAGGACGAAGGTCCGAAGAGGGGCGGAAACGGAGCGTGAAGTGGTCACGTGGGGCTCCTATGTCTCGCGCGGCACCGCGCGGACTGTGTCGCTCGGCCGGTCGGTCTGGCGTGTCAGATGACACGAGGACCGGGTGCCGGCCCTCTCGCGCTCACTAGCTCAGTCACGTATCAGAACCTCCCGCACAGACAACTTCCCCGCTGCCTGTTACTGCCGACGGTACAGGCGATTCCGGCGATTGGCTCGGCGAGCGAAGGGCGTGTCGATGAACAACGCGTAAACCGATTTCAGCTGCTGCGACGGCGCGAAACGCACGGAATCCAGGCGAGTCCGCGACGGTGTCGCGGCGCCCGGTGGGCACATTCGGCGTGCGAATGCGGCTGTCTGCATTCATACCATTTCGTCGGCCCCGAGCTACCCCACTTCGATACCTGTCAATTGATTTGAAAGGATTACCTAACATACGAAAGGAAGACGATCGTGAACGCCAAGCTGGAGAAAGCACTCGCCGAAGTAGTCCGCCGCAACGCAGGTGAGCCCGAATTCCACCAAGCCGTCACCGAGGTGTTCGAGTCGCTCGCCGTCATCGTGGAGCGCTATCCCGATTACGCCGACGCGGCGCTCATCGAGCGGCTGTGCGAACCGGAGCGACAGATCATCTTCCGTGTTCCGTGGATCGACGACGCAGGCCAGGTCCACGTCAACCGGGGCTTTCGGGTGCAGTACAGCAGCGTCCTCGGACCCTACAAGGGCGGACTGCGCTTCCACCCGAGCGTCAATCTGTCGATCGTGAAGTTCCTCGGCTTCGAGCAGATCTTCAAGAACTCGCTGACCGGGCTTCCGATCGGCGGAGGCAAGGGTGGTGCCGACTTCGATCCGAAGGGGCGTAGCGACTTCGAAGTGCTGCGGTTCTGCCAGTCCTTCATGACCGAGCTGTACCGTCACATCGGCGAGTACACCGACGTGCCTGCCGGTGACATCGGCGTCGGAGGACGCGAGATCGGATACCTCTTCGGCCAGTACAAGAGACTCACCAACACGCACGAATCGGGTGTGCTGACGGGCAAGGGCTTGAGCTGGGGTGGATCCCAAGTCCGCAAGGAGGCAACGGGATACGGCCTCGCCTACTTCGTGTCGAACATGCTCGCCGCCGAGAACGACTCGTTCGACGGCAAACGCGTCACGGTGTCGGGCTCGGGCAACGTCGCGATCTACGCGATCGAGAAGGTCCAGCAACTCGGCGGCCTCGTCGTCGCCTGTTCCGACTCGAACAGCTACGTCGTCGACGAGGACGGCATCGACCTCGACGTACTGAAGGACATCAAAGAGGTTCGGCGCGGGCGACTTTCCGAATACACCGAACAGCGCCCGAACGCTCACGTGGTCGAGGGAGGTTCCGTGTGGGACGTGGCCTGCGACGTCGCATTGCCGTGTGCAACGCAGAACGAGCTCGACGACAAAGCCGCCGAGACCCTGGTGCGAGGCGGGACGACGATCGTCGCCGAGGGCGCCAACATGCCGGTGACGCCTCGCGCAACCGCGGTCTTCGAGAAGGCCTCGGTACGTTTCGCGCCCGGCAAAGCAGCGAATGCGGGCGGTGTGGCGACGTCGGCGCTGGAGATGCAACAGAACGCGTCGCGCGACTCGTGGCATTTCGACTACACAGACCAGCGATTGGCGTCGATCATGTCCGACATCTTCGACCGGTGCCGCGACTCCGCCGACGAGTACGGCCGGCCCTACGACTATGCGCTCGGCGCGAACATCGCCGGCTTCACCAAGGTTGCCGACGCCATGATCGCGACGGGCGTGATCTGACCCTCCCCGACAACATCCGCTTCCGTAAAACATCGAAGGGCCGTGGCAACCGTCTATCGGATGCCACGGCCCATCGATGCCGGAACGAGAGGCGTCTAGCCCAGCAGGCCCCAGTCCTCGAGGCCGTCGTACAGCGGCTTGCTCTGCGCCAGCTTCACGACGCGGTCCTTCAGGGAATCGCTGGCCTCACCGGTTGCGAGGGCGGTGCCGATGATGTCGGCGACCTCGGTGAACTCGGCTTCACCGAAACCACGCGTTGCGAGGGCTGCGGTTCCGATACGCAGACCGGAGGTGACCATCGGCGGGCGCGGGTCGAACGGCACGGCGTTGCGGTTGACGGTGATGCCGACCTCGTGCAGCAGATCCTCGGCCTGCTGGCCGTCGAGCTCGCTGTTACGCAGGTCCACCAACGCCAGGTGAACGTCGGTGCCACCGGTCAGGACCGAGACACCCTTGTCGGCGACGTCCTTGGCGAGCAGACGCTCGGCCACCAGCGAAGCGCCCAGCAGCGTGCGCTCCTGACGTTCCTTGAACTCGGGCGTCGACGCGATCTTGAAGGCCACGGCCTTCGCTGCGACGGCGTGCATGAGCGGGCCGCCCTGCTGGCCCGGGAACACGGCCGAGTTGATCTTCTTGGCCCATTCCTTCTTGGCGAGGATCAGGCCGGAACGAGGTCCGCCGAGGGTCTTGTGAACGGTCGAGGACACGACGTCGGCGTAGGGCACGGGCGACGGGTGGAGTCCGGCGGCAACCAGGCCGGCGAAGTGGGCCATGTCGACCCACAGCAGTGCTCCGACCTCGTCGGCGATCGAACGGAACGCCTCGAAGTCCTGGTGACGCGGGTAGGCCGACCAGCCTGCGATGATGACCTGCGGCTTCGACTGGACGGCCTGCTTACGCAGCTCGTCCATGTCGATGCGGTGGTCTTCCTTGCTGACGCCGTAGGACTCGACCTCGTACAGCTTGCCGGAGAAGTTGAGCTTCATGCCGTGCGTGAGGTGGCCGCCGTGGGCGAGATCGAGACCGAGGATCTTGTCGCCCGGGTTGATCAGCGCCATCAGGACGGCGGCGTTGGCCTGCGCACCCGCGTGCGGCTGAACGTTGGCGAACTCGGCGCCGAACAGTTCCTTCGCACGGTTGCGGGCGAGATCCTCGACGACGTCGACGTGCTCGCAGCCGCCGTAGTAGCGGCGTCCCGGGTAGCCCTCGGCGTACTTGTTGGTCAGAACGCTGCCCTGGGCCTGCAGAACTGCGCGGGGAACGAAGTTCTCCGACGCGATCATCTCCAGGGTGTCGCGCTGACGACCGAGTTCGCCCGCCATCGCCTCGGCGACCTCGGGGTCGAGTTCGGCCAGCGACAGGTTGTTGACGTCGGTCATTTCAAGAATCTCCAAGGGGAACGCAGTGGGATTGGCGTACCCAGTTTAGAAGATGCGGCTCACGCCTCTCGCAGCGCGCTCGGAATCAGGGGCTCGTCGAGAAGCCGTCCGAACAGGGCGGATCGTTCGGTGACCGTTTTGCCCTGATCGAGCCAGCTTCCCAGGAGCTTGTATCCCTCGACGTAGGTGCTGATGTAGGCCCTCCACAGCGGCGACGACAGGAACTTCAGGCTCTGACGCGCCCGCTTCGGCGACGCCAGCGACCATTTCTCCAAGTAAGCGGCGACGTCGTCCTGGCTTCGGTGCTGATCGTGCAGCAACAGGGCAGCGTCCTGACGAACCCCGAGCAGCTGGCCCGACGCATTCGCCAGTCGCTCGGCTTTCTCGCCGTCGAAACGCAGACCGAGGTCGGCGTAGATCTCCTGCGCCCACAGACCCCATCCCGGTCCGACGATGGACTTCAGCGCGAGGTCGGCAAGGCCTTCGGCCATCAGACACTGCGGGGTGTTGACGAGGAACAGCGTCTGCTCGAGCTGGCCCGACGAGACGAGACCGGCTTCCTTGCGGCAGTGCTCGGTGTGGTGGCCCGGGTACGCCTCGTGCGCGATGAGGTGCGGCAGGTTCGCCATCTGTTGCTCGAGGTCGGAGTTGATCGCGACGGTCGACTTGTAGTCGCCGAGGTAGTAGTTGAAGCCCGACCAGGGCTTGTCGCCGACGACCTCGTACGTCACCTGCTCGGTCTCGGGCAGCGTGTACTCGGCGCGGACCTTGTCACGCAACGCGCTGGAGAACGCGTCGACACACTCCTGGAGGCGGTCGGCGGGAACGACGTCACTCGCCCGATGCGCGGCCAGACGCTCGGCGAGCGAGCCCGGACCGGCCAGGACCTCGTCCATGCGGCGGTGCGCCTCGCGGTACTCGTCCTGATCGCCCGCCTCGATGCGGACGTCGAAGTAGGCGAACACCTCGTCGACGAATCCGATGTCGTCGCCGGCGAACTTCCGCCCCGAGCATTCGAGCGCACGCAGGTGCACGTCGATGAATTCGGCCCGCTGCGTCGGCAACTCGGTGTTGCGCATTTCCCCTCGCAGTTCCGCGGCCCGACGCGCCAGCGCGCGCGGCTCGGGAGCGGGGGCGTTCTCGACCTGTCGACGCAGCTCGGGATCGCCGGTGTAGGCGTCGACGAAGCCTTCCTCCAGTCGATCGAAGCCGAGACCGAGGACGAGATATTCACGAACAAAACTATCGGTGTTCATGAGATCCGACGATAGGTGAGCCACCCCGGCCGTGCGAGCCGCCGTGGCACCGAGCACAATCTGAGAACATGGGAAGACCCTCGTGCGCCTTTTGCGTACTTTCCGGTACTCGAAAGGCTCACGAGCAGTGAGCGAATCCAGCCCGTACGTCGAGTTCGACCGCAAGCAGTGGCGCACGCTCCGCCAGTCGACGCCGTTGGTGCTCACCGAGGAAGAACTCGTCGGCCTGCGTGGTCTCGGTGAGCAGATCGACCTGGAGGAAGTGGCCGAGGTCTATCTGCCGCTTGCCAGGCTCATTCATCTCCAGGTCGCTGCGCGTCAGCGACTGTTCGCCGCGACGGCCACGTTCCTCGGCGAGAAGCACCCGGATCGGCAGGTGCCGTTCGTCATCGGCGTCGCCGGAAGCGTCGCCGTCGGGAAATCGACGACGGCTCGTGTTCTGCAGGCGCTGCTCGCCCGCTGGGACCACCACCCACGCGTCGACCTCGTCACGACCGACGGATTCCTCTATTCGACGGCCGAACTCATGCGTCGAGGCATCCTGCACCGCAAGGGTTTTCCGGAGAGCTACGATCGCCGCAAGTTGCTGCGCTTCGTCACGGAGGTCAAATCGGGTGCGGAAGAGGTTGCGGCGCCCGTGTATTCGCACGTGTCGTACGACATCGTCAAGGGTCAGCTCCACATGGTTCGGCAGCCCGACATCCTCATCGTCGAGGGGCTGAACGTGCTTCAGACCGGACCGCGCCTGATGGTGTCGGATCTGTTCGACTTCTCCATCTACGTCGACGCGCGCATCGAGGACATCGAGTCCTGGTACGTCAAGCGGTTCCTCGCACTGCGTGAGACGTCGTTCGCGGATCCGGATGCGCACTTCCACCACTACGCGAATCTGTCCGACGAGCATGCGCGGATCGCCGCCGAGGATCTGTGGCACTCGATCAACCTGCCGAACCTCGTCGACAACATCCTGCCGACGCGGCCGCGGGCGACGATGGTGTTACGTAAGGACGCCGATCACACGATCAACCGGTTGCGGCTTCGCAAGCTGTAGTCGTGCGCGCGAATGTACAGCGGGCTGTACATTCGCGCGCACGACTACACCCCGAACCGTCGATGCCGCGCGGCGTAGTCACGCAGAGCGCGCAGGAAGTCGACGCGTCGGAATTCCGGCCAGTAGGCCTCGGTGAACCAGATCTCCGAGTACGCGCTCTGCCAGAGCAGGAAACCCGACAGCCTCTGCTCCCCCGACGTGCGGATCACGAGGTCCGGATCGGGCTGCCCGGACGTGTACAGGTGTGAATCGATGGCGTCGACGGTGATCGACTGGACCAGATCCTCCCCGGACACCCCCTCCGAGATCTGCTCGCCGATCAGCGACTGCACGGCGTCGGCGATCTCCTGTCGTCCGCCGTAGCCGACGGCGACGTTGACGTGGGTTCCGGACCGACCTGCGGTGAGGTCGGCGGCTTCCTTGAGACGGCGTGCCGTTGCTGCCGGCAACAGGTCGAGCGTGCCGACGATCTTCACGCCCCAGTTCTGTTCCGGACCACAGATCTCCTCGACGACGTCGGTGATGATCTCGAGCAGCGAATCGAGCTCGTCGGGATCGCGTCGCAGATTTTCGGTGGAGAGCAGATAGATGGTGGCCATCTCGATACCTGCCGCGTCGCACCAACCGAGCATCTCGGCGATCTTCAGCGCGCCCATCCGGTGTCCGTGTGCGACGTCGGTGAAGCCGTTCTCACGTGCCCAGCGGCGGTTGCCGTCGCACATCACAGCGACGTGACGCGGATGCGCCACACCGTCGAGCTGAGTCAGCAGACGTCGCTCGTACACGTTGTAGAGGACGCTGCGCACCTTGGTCGGGAGAATCTTCACCGAGACATCACCACTGCCACATCACCACGGGGGACAACCTTACGCCGACACTGTCGAACTACTCGCCGGTACAGTGAGCAGCGAACCTACGGTTGCGTAGGTTCGGGCACGTGAGGAGGTCACGCCGATGACGATGTTCGGAATCGACGAACTGCCGGTCAAGCCGCGTATGCGGGGCTGGATTCACCTGTATGCGTTCGGATTCGCGGTCGTATCCGGAATCGTGCTGGTCACCCTCGCGTTCACGCTCGTCTCGGTGAGCGCCGGTATCGCAACCGCGGTCTACGCGACGACGGTCTGCGGTGTGTTCGGTGTGAGCGCCACGTACCACCGCGTGCACTGGGACAACCCGACGCATCGCATATGGATGAAGCGGGCCGACCATTCGATGATCTTTCTGTTCATCGCCGGCAGTTACACCCCGTTCGCGGTGCTCGGCCTGCCGACCGCGACGGGCCGCACGCTGCTGATCGTCGTCTGGGCAGGCGCGCTGGGAGGCGTCGCACTCAAGATGCTGTGGCCGCATGCGCCGCGGTGGGTCGGCGTCCCGCTCTACCTGCTCCTGGGATGGGCGATCGTTCCGGTCGCTCCGACGCTCATCGAGCACGTCGGCTACGCACCGTTCGTACTGCTTCTCGTCGGCGGCGTCCTGTACAGCGTCGGCGCCGTTCTGTACGCCACCAAATGGCCCAACCCATGGCCGACGACGTTCGGGCACCACGAGTTCTTCCACGCGGCGACCGTGCTCGCGGCGATCTGCCACCTCGTCGCGGTGTGGCTCGTGGTCTTCTAGCGCCGCAAGGCGGCGATCAGGTGGTCTTCGGTGGTGACGGGCCGATCGCACACGAATCCGCGGCACACGTACGCCGCCTCCCGACCGTCGACGGTCGGTCGATCGGCGAGCAGAGGCGACGAATCGACGACGCCCGAGACGATCGTCGTACCGCCGGGTGCGTACCGGCGCGCCACCTCGAGCAGACGGCCGGACTCGCTGGCAGAGATGGCCACCTGCAACGGGCCTCGCACCGACGCTTCCGCCACCGCGAGCCAGTGGCCGCCCGATCGCGGTGCACGCCCCAGCACGACGGCTGCGCGCGCCAGACCGGCTGCCGCCAGCTCCCCGTACCGCGCCGACTCCGACGGCGGTACCAGCGCCTCGGCCGTCAGCAGAGCCCCGGTGATCGTCGACGCCCCCGACGGGGTCGCGTTGTCGAGGGGATCACGCGGACGGGTGACGAGAGTTTCGGCGTCGTCGGCGGTGTCGAACCAGCTGCCGGGGTTGTCCGCGTCGGCGAAGTGAGCGATTGCCGCATCGAGCACGGTGCGCGCGCGGTCGGACCAGACCGGATCCCCGGTGGCCTGGAACAGCGTCTGCGACGCGACCGCGAGACTCGCGTAGTCCTCGAGCACCCCCGGTGCCTCACCGACGTGGGATCCGAGCGACGCCCGACGCAGCCGGCCGTTCTCGTCGTGCGTCGCGAAGATCTGTTCGGCGCATTCGACGGCAGCATCGACCCAGTCGCTGCGTCCGAGGCCGGATCCGACTTCGGCGAGGGCGGTGATCGCGAGCCCGTTCCACGCGGTGACGACCTTGTCGTCGCGTCCCGGCTGAGGACGACGGTCGCGTGCGTCTTGCAGTGCTGTGCAGACACGGTCGAAACGTTCGATGTCGTCCGGATCCTCCGGCAACTGCAGCACCGACATGCCGGCTTCGAACGTGCCCGTGGTGTCCACGACGAACAGGCCTGCAGCCCACACACCGTCCTCGAACCCGAGGACCTCGACGAACTGTTCGGGTGTCCACGCGTACGTCAGACCTTCGACGCCTTCGGTGTCGGCATCGAGGGCGGATGCGAAACAACCACTGTCGGTGCGTAGTTCGTGCAGCATGAATCCTGCTGTCGCGGTGGCGACGCGCAGGGCCGTCGAATCGCCCGTGACGCGGGCGAGATGACCGTAGAAGCGAAGCAGCAAGGCGTTGTCGTACAGCATCTTCTCGAAGTGCGGGACGACCCATTCCGCGTCGACCGAGTAGCGCGCGAATCCGCCGCCGATCTGGTCGTACATCCCGCCACGAGCCATCGCCGACGCCGTACGCATCACCGTCGCCAGAGCTTCTTCGGACCCGGTGCGTTCGTGATGACGCAGCAGCCCTTCGAGCAACGGTCCCGGTGGAAACTTGGGTGCACCTCCGAAGCCACCCCGGTCGACGTCCTCGTCCCGCAGCACGGCGGCGACGGCGTCGGCGAGCAGGTCGGCGTCGACGGGTCGATCCGACGCCGGTAGCCCGCCCGAGTTCTGCTTCAAGGCCGTGACGACGGCAGCCGACGCGTCGAACACCTCGGTGCGACGCGTCCTCCACGTGTCGGCGATGGCCTCGAGCAACTGGGTGAACGACGGACTACCCGCGCGTGGTTTCGGTGGGTAGTAGGTGCCGCAGTAGAACGGCTCGGTGTCCGGGGTCAGGAAGCAGGTCATCGGCCAGCCGCCCTGGCCCGTCATCGCGACCGTCGCGTTCATGTAGACCGCGTCGAGGTCGGGGCGTTCCTCGCGATCGACCTTGATGCAGACGAAATGCTCGTTCATGACGGCCGCGGTGGCCTCGTCCTCGAACGACTCGTGTGCCATGACGTGGCACCAATGGCATGCGGAGTACCCGATGGACAGCAGGATCGGCACGTCGCGCTCGCGGGCGGACTCCAGTGCTTCTTCGGACCACTGCTGCCAGTGCACCGGGTTGTCGGCGTGCTGCCGCAGGTACGGACTGGTCGAGTCCCCGAGTGCGTTGGCGCCGAGCATCGTCAGCTGTCGCGAGGTTCGGTCTCGGTCCGGTCGGTGTCTCGAACGGCACCGCGGTCGGTGCCCTCGTCGAATTCCCGGTCGGCACCCGGATCGTCCTTCTCGAAGGATTCCGGAAGCTTCTTGATCTGTTTGTTCATCGACCAGATGAGGAACGCGGTGCCGACGAGAAGCGCGACGATGATCACCAGACCGACCGGAGACGACTTACCGAACTCCGGCCCGGTCGGCTGCTGCGCCAAGATGGAGATGATCACTCAGGCGTCCTCGGGATCGATACCGGCGAACAAATCGGTTTCGGGGATCGACGTCTTCACGCGGGTGCGTGCGAGTTCGTATTCCTCGGTAGGCCACAGTTTACGTTGCACGTCGACCGGCACGGCGAAGAACGAACCGTTCGGATCGATCTGCGTGGCATGGGCGCGCAGGGCGTCGTCGCGCTGTTCGAAGTAGTCGCCGACGGTCACCTGCGTGGTGATGCGTTCCATGATCTCGTCGCGATCGGTGGTCCACCGCTTCAGCCAATCGACGAAGGGGCTTTCCTCGCCGCGGTCGATGAACCAGTCGTGGAACAGCTGCATCCGCTTACGCAGGAAGCCGTGCGAGTAGTAGAGCTTGAGCGGCGTCCACGGCTCGCCCGCGTCCGGGAACTTCTCCGGGTCACCCGCTGCCTCGAATGCGGCGACGGACACTTCGTGGCACCGGATGTGGTCGGGGTGCGGGTATCCGCCCTTCTCGTCGTACGTGGTCATCACGTGCGGCTTGAACTCGCGGACGACCTTGACCAGCGCTTCGGTGGATTCCTCGAGCGGGACGAGAGCGAAACACCCCTCGGGCAGCGGCGGCAGCGGGTCGCCCTCGGGAAGTCCCGAGTCGACGAATCCGAGCCAGGTCTGCTGCACGCCGAGGATCCGTGCCGCCTCGGCCATCTCCTCGCGTCGCACCTCTTGGATGCGCTCGTGGATTCCGGGAATGTCCATCGCCGGATTGAGGATGTCTCCTCGCTCGCCTCCGGTCAGCGTGACGACGAGAACGTCGTTTCCCTCGGCCGCGTACCGAGCCATCGTCGCCGCGCCCTTGCTCGACTCGTCGTCGGGATGGGCGTGCACAGCCATGAGCCGTAGTCCGGACACGTTCTTTCCTCACCTCAGCGTCGCCTGCTTGGAACCTGCCCCTATAGTTCCACCTGACGCCGACAACACTTGCACCGGCTGCCGAAGAAACAATCCGATCCACCGAGAGACGCTCGAATGACTGCCACGCTCCCCGAAGGCCGGTATCCGAGGTCGACGCATCGCAGTATCGGCCGAGGCGTCAAGCTGGCCGTGATCGCGCTCGCGGTTGTGATCGGACTCGGGGTTGCGTTCGTCGCCTACCAGCGTTTCTCCGTCAAGGACGTCGAAGGAACCGCGCTGGCATTCGATCTGCTCGACGACGAAACGGTGTCGATTCGCTTCAGCGTCACGCGTGCCCACCCCGATCAGGAAGCCGTCTGTATCGTCCGCGCCAGGTCTCGTGACGGATCCGAGACGGGCCGACGCGAGGTACTCGTTCCGGGATCGGCGGACCGCGAGGTCGAGGTGGTCTCCGAGGTCAAGACGTCGCAACCACCGGCCGTCGGCGATGTCTACGGGTGCAGTCTGAATGTTCCGCAATATTTACGTGGAAGCTGACCGAACGCCTGCTCGTGGTAACATCTACCCGTACACGGTTCCGCACTGGGGCCGTGTATTGCTGCATTGACGGTCGATTGAGCGGACCGATCCGGGGGGACTCCGACAGACAAGAGCCTCGTGGATCGATGCGTTCGTCAGCGCTCGCGCGTCCGTCCGCAGGCACACCAGAAGCCCGCTGCGGCTTCGACTTACAAGGGAGTGATCGAGATGACCGAGACGCAGGTGACCTGGCTCACCCAGGAGTCACATGACAGGCTCAAGAGCGAACTCGACCAACTCATTTCCAATCGTCCGGTCATCGCCGCCGAGATCAACGAGCGACGCGAAGAGGGCGATCTGAAAGAGAACGGCGGATACCACGCTGCGCGCGAGGAGCAGGGCCAGCAGGAAGCTCGCATTCGCCAGCTGCAGGAGCTGTTGAACTCCGCCAAGGTCGGTGAAGCACCTACCCAGTCCGGCGTCGCGCTGCCCGGATCCGTCGTGAAGGTCTACTACGACGGCGACGAGTCCGATACCGAAACGTTCCTCATCGCCACGCGCGAAGAAGGTGCACGCAACGGCAAGCTGGAGGTCTACTCCCCCAGCTCGCCCCTCGGCGGTGCCCTCATCGACGCGAAGGTCGGTGACACCCGTGAGTACACGCTGCCCAACGGCAAGACCATGAAGGTCACGCTGCTCAGCGCGGAGCCGTACCACGAGTAAGCCCGCTCCAGCCGAAAGCCCCACCCGCCAGGGTGGGGCTTTTTGCGTTATACGGCCGACACCGGCGCGAGACGCGGCGCACACTTGACCGATGGAGCCCGTATCACTGCAGGTGGACCCGGTTTCCGGGCCCATCGACAGCCCCACGGTCTTTCGCGTTCACGGCGTCCGACCGGGTCTGCCGGTCCATCTCGACGTCGCCACCGTCGACGACGACGGTCACCACTGGGTGTCCCATCAGGACTACGACATCGACGCCGACGGGCGGCTGAAGATGGCCGACCCGGATCGCCCGTGGTGGAACATGCAGTTCGTCGACGAGGGCGTCGCACCGGTGACGTTCGTCGGCTCCGAAGCAGGCCTCGACTACCGCGTCTCCGTACACGCTCACGAGGGTTCGTCGAGCACGACGATCCGTCGCAGCTGGGGCGACGACGTCGTGCGCGAGGACCACGCCGGAAAGGGGTGGCGTCTGCGTGTCTACCTGCCGGACACGAGCGAGGACGTCACCGCGGGAGTTCTGCTGCTGCCCGGCACGATGGGCGCCCGACCCTCGACGCCGACCGCGGCATTGCTCGCGTCGCACGGTTACGTCAGCGCCGTCCTGTCCTACATGGGAGAACCCGGGCTGCCCGACGCCTTCGAGTCCATTCCGATCGAAGCAGTGGCTGCCGGGATCGCGGCCTTCGCGTCGCACGAACGCGTCGACGCCGACCGCATCGCGCTGCACGCCGCGTCGGTGGGCGCCTCCGTTGCCTTGTCCACCCTTGCCCGCACACCCGAGCTGACCGTGCGCTCGGTCGTCGCGCTCGCGCCGACACACGTCGTTCTTCAGGCGCTGTCCGACACCGGGCCGCCGCCGCGGGCGTCGTCGCTGACCGAGGCGGGTGAACCGTTGCCGTACATGCCGATTCGCGCCGAGAGACTCGTCGGGCAGATCGTGAAGAGAACCGTCGGACGGCTGTTCTCGCCGTCGCCGACGTCGCGCGCTCTGTCACTGCGACCCGCCTACTCCGCAGGCCTGCGCGACGACGAGGCCGTCGCTCGGGCCGTCATTCCGGTGGAGAAGATCGATGCGCCGATGCTCGCGATCGCGGGCGTCGCGGACGCGTCGTACCCGGCGGATCGGATGGCGCGAGCGCTGATCGCGCGACGCCATCGTGACACCGACCGACTTCTCGTGTTGCCGAACGCGGGCCATTTCCTCCGGCCGCCGGCAACGCCGACGACCGTGGACCGCAACAACTTCATCGTGTCCGGAGGCACGCCCGCCGGCACGGCCAAAGGCCAGCGACGGGCGTGGACGGAGACGCTCGACTTCCTGTCGGAAACCCTTGCCACCCAATGAGGTACGAGATCAGGCGGTCAGGGTCCGCTCGTACTTGCGCACCGACAACGGCACGAAGATCACCAGGAACAGCACGACCCAGATCAACGTGTAGAGCACCGGGTTCTGGAGCGGCCAGACATCCGGCGGCGGAACCATCGGGTTGGTGTTCCCGAACAGTTCACGCACCGCCTGGGTGACGGCCGAGATCGGATTCCACTCCGCGATCGTCTTCAGGACCGTCGGGAAACCGTCGATCGGCACGAACGTGTTGGCGATGAACGTCAGCGGGAAGATCACGATGAACGACGCGTTGTTGAAGATCTCCGGCGACCGCACCGTCAATCCGACGAAGGCCATGACCCACGAGATCGAGTACGCGAACAACAGCAGCAGAACGTACCCGGCGACTGCTTCGAAGAACGACGACGTGATGCGCCATCCGACGATGAGTCCGGTGATCGACATGATCGTGATGGTCACGATGTTGTTGCCGACGTCGGCTGCCGTCCGACCGATCACGACGGCCGACCTGGCCATCGGGAGCGATCGGAACCGGTCCATGACGCCCTTCTGCAGATCCTCCGCGAGCGACGATCCGGTGATCGATGCTCCGAAGATCATGGTCTGTACGAAGATGCCGCCCATGAGGAAGCTCTTGTAGTCGACCCCGGGAACGTCGATGGCACTGCCGAACACGTACGCGAACAGCAGCACGAACATGATGGGCGACAGCGTCGCGAAGAACAGCAGGTCGGGAACCCGCTTGAGCTTGATCAGGTTTCGCTTGGTGACGATCAGCGAATCGTGTGCGACGGTCATTTCGCTTCCTCCACGGGTGCGTCGGCCTCGGTGGCATGGCCGGTGAGCGTGAGAAACACGTCGTCGAGATTGGGGCGTCGCAATCCGACGTCCACCACCTTGACTCCGGCGTCCTTCAGCTGAACGAGAGCGGTGGTCAGGTCGTCGGCGCCGTCGCCCACGGACACGGCGAGGCGACGCGCCTGCTCGTCGTAGACCGGAGTGTCGACGCCGATCGGCGTCAGGATCTGCTCGGCGCGCTCGCGGTCGGCCGGGTCGATGAGCACGAATTCGAGCCGCTCGCCGCCGACCTGTTCCTTGAGCTGGTCGGCCGTGCCCCTGGCGATGATCGATCCTTTGTCGAGCACGATGATCGAGTCGGCCAGCCGGTCCGCTTCTTCGAGGTACTGCGTGGTCAGCAGAATAGTGGTGCCGTCCTTGACGAGGTCGGCGATGAACTCCCACATGGCAATTCGGCTGCGCGGGTCGAGTCCAGTGGTGGGCTCGTCGAGAAAGACGACCTTAGGCCGCCCGATGAGGCTGGCCGCGATGTCGAGTCGACGACGCATACCGCCCGAATACTGCTTCGCAGTCCGGTCGCGTGCGTATTCGAGATCGAATCGTTCGAGTAGTTCGTCGGCGCGGCGACGTGCCTCGGCCTTCTTCAGACCGAACAGCCGCCCGACCATCTCGAGATTCTCGTAACCCGTCAGGTATTCGTCGACGGCCGCGAACTGGCCCGTGAGTCCGATGGTCTTGCGGACCTCGTTCGGGTGCTCCCCCACGTCGACGCCGTGGACGCGGGCGGTGCCCGACGTCGCCTTCAACAAGGTCGCGAGAATACGAACGGCCGTCGTCTTTCCGGCCCCGTTGGGACCGAGAACGCCGAGGACGGTGCCCTCGGGGACGGTGAAGCTGATCCCGGCGAGCGCGGTGTTCTTCCCGTACTCCAGTACTAGATCTTCGACTTCGATGGCATGTGCCATGGTGTGTAACCCCATTCCTGTGATGCATCCGTACTGCAGACTCGGAACGCGTCGAACATTAATCGGTGCCGCGGACACCTGCTGTCCTGAAGAAGTTTCCTCGTGAACGGCCCCCACGTCGCTCGCACCGCGGTCACCTTACGGTCTCGGACCGACACGCGCGGGCTAAGCGCGAACCGTGTATCCCGCCGACTCGAACGCGTCGAGCATCTCCTGCCGGTGTTCGGGTCCGCGGGTCTCGACGGTCAGCATGACCTCGACCTCGTCGAGTCCGAGTTGCCCGCCGGTGCGTGAATGCACGACGTCGACGACGCTCGCGCCGAGATCCTTGACGACGCCGAGCAAATCGAGCAGACCACCGGGCCGGTCCGAGATGGTCACGCGCACAGCAAGATACCGACCCGCGGCGCGCAAACCGTGCGTGATGACGTGCGTCAGCAGCAGTGGGTCGATGTTGCCGCCGGACAGCACTGCGCAGACCGGCCCGTCCAGCGCGAGGTCGTCGCGTGTCATCAGAGCGGCGACGGCAGCGGCACCGGCAGGCTCGACGATGAGCTTGGCGCGTTCGATGCACATCAGCAAGGCTCTCGACAGCGCGTCCTCGGAGACGGTCACGATGTCGTCGACCTGGTTCACCACATGCTCGAAGGGCACACTGCCCGGCAGTCCGACAGCGATGCCGTCGGCCATCGTCGACATCGACCCCGCCGCGACCGGGTGTCCTGCGTCGAGCGAGGCCGGCCATGCCGCGGCACCCTCGGCCTGGACCCCGATGATCCGCACCGACGGCTTGTGCAGGCGCATCGCCGCGGTGACACCCGCGAGCAGTCCCCCGCCTCCCGTCGGTACGACGACGGTGCCGACGTCCGGCATCTGCGCGAGCAGCTCGGTACCCAACGTTGCTTGTCCCGCAACGATATCCGCGTGATCGAACGGATGGATCAACACCGCGCCGGTTCGCTCGGCGCACTCGTGCGCGTGGACGAGCGCCTCGTCGACGGTGTGGCCGACGAGTTGCACGTCGGCCCCGTACGCCTTCGTGGCGACGAGTTTCGGCAGCGACACCCCGGTCGGCATGAACACCGTCGACGGAATGCCCAATTCCGTTGCCGCCCAAGCTACTCCTTGCGCGTGATTGCCTGCGCTCGCCGCAACGACCCCGTTGCGTCGTTCCGACGCGTCGAGACGTGCGATGCGGTTGTACGCACCGCGGGGCTTGAACGACCCTGTGCGTTGCAGATTTTCGCATTTGAGACGCACGTCGTGTCCGGTCAGATCGGACAGAATCCGTGACGCGACGACCGGCGTTCGCCGCATCACCGGGCCGAGGAGTGCCTCGGCGTCGGAGATGTCCGCGGCCGTGAGCAGCGACCCGGTCATGCGGGACCCACCGACGACGACACGCAGAAACTCACCACTGCCGCAGTATGCCAGGACGTCCCGACAGCGTTTACGTCGCCGCGTCGGGCCCGAAGTCACTACGATCGAACGTATGAGTACTGACCCCAGCTTCGCCTCCGCGAGTTCCGCTGCGCTCACCACCACGCAGGGTCGAACGATCATCGCCGACGCCGTCGTCGCGAAGATCGCTGGCATCGCCACGCGCGAGATCAACGGCGTCTACGACGTCGGTGGCGGCACCGCGCGCGTCGTCGGCGCGCTGCGTGACCGCATCCCCGGTGCTCGGGTCAACCACAGCCAGGGTGTCGCGGTCGAGGTCGGTGAGAAACAGGCGGCCATCGACATCGGCATCGTCGCCGAGTATGGCGTCGCGCTGCACGAGCTGGCAGCAGGCATCCGTAGGAACGTCATCACGGCCGTCGAACGGATGACCGGCCTCGAGGTCACCGAAGTCAACATCACCGTCTACGACGTCATGCTGTTCGACGAGGCCGACGCGGCGCTCGAACCTGACGTCCGTCGCGTCCAGTGAGCGTCGTCCAGGAACACGAGCTCGCCGACTCGGTTGCTGCGGCCGCGTTGTCGGTGGCAGGCGTCGTCGCGCTGAACGGCGGTGAGTTCGGTGAGATCGCGACGTATCTGCCCGGACGCAAAGTCGTCGGCGTTCGGATCCATGCGGACGGATGCGACGTCCACATCACCGCCGAGTATCCCAGCGACGTGCATGCGGTGGCACGCGGTGTAGTAGCGGCCGTGCAGCCTCTGATCACGGTGCCGGTGTCGGTGACCGTCGAAGATGTTCGCTTCCCTGGAGACAAGTCATGAACTACACGATCGTCGGACTGCTGACCGGTCTGCTGCTCGCGCTCGCCGGCATCGTCGGCGGGTTCAGTGGTTTCGTACTCGCCCTGTTCCTCGGTGCTGTCGGCGTCGCCGTCGGGGCACACTTCGACGGGCGGCTCGACCTGACATCGTTGCTGCGCAGTCGTGGCCGTGGTTGACACGGACGGCGCGATCTCGAACGGAGGTCCCGGCAGTCTCGTCATCAAGGATCGAGCCGTAGCGCGTGTCGCCGTCGCCGCCGCGCTGACGGTTCCGTCGGTGGTTCGACAGGTCGGAGGCATGTCCCGGCTCACCGGCCGCGACCTTCCTCGCGCCGATGTGTCCGTCGGCGAGGAATCGGTGTCGGTGAATCTGTACGTCGCGCTCGCGTGGCCGTGCCGCATCTCGGAGGTGGCCGCGTCGGTTCACGACGAGGTCAGCCGCACTCTGGACAGCATCGTCGGGCTCCCCTTGCATCGGCTGAACGTGATGGTCGCGGCAACGACGGTCGGTGACGACGGTGACCACGTCGGCGCGACCGAGCGTGACGTCGTCGTACCGAGGCCGCGCCCGCCGACGGCCAGTCCCGCGGCGCTTCCCGTCGCTGTCGTGATCGCGTTCGCGTTGCTCGGCGTCGCGTTCGTCGCGGGCCGTGAATTCTTGATCGTGCACGACACTCTCGGCGGAGCGCCGTGGATTCACAACAGCATCGATTGGATTGCCCAATTACGTTGGGCGCCATGGATGGTCGCGGCGTCGGTTGCATCGATTGTCGTCGGCGTCGTACTCGTCGTGCTGGGACTTAAGCCACGCACGAAAACCCATGCGGGCGCGGTATCTCCGACGTCGTCGTCACCGATGGTGTGGCTGCGTCCCACCGATGTCGCCCGCATGTGCAGCGATCGTGCCAGCTCGGTGCCCGAAGTGGACTCCGCGCGCACGACCGTCACGCGCAAGAAGGTCATCGTCGACGTGCATCGTGCCGGTGACGGCAACGACGCCCTCAGCAATTCGGTGCGTGAGGCCGTGGCCCCGACAGTCGCGGTGCTCGCCGAACCGCGGAAGATTCAGGTTCGGGTGAAAGACGTGCGCTCGTGAAGCGTGTGATGGCGGCAGTCGACCGCATTCTCGCCGTAGTGCTGGGAGTGGCGCTGATGTGCGCGGGAGCGTTCGCGCTCGCCTGGTACTTCGATGTTCCGTGGGCGGTGCAGAGGTTCGCCACATTCGACCGAGACATCTTCGTGTCCATCCCGAATCGGAACTGGTGGGAGGTGGCGCTCGCTGCCACTGCTGTGATCACGGCCGTCGTCGCGCTCGTGCTATCGATCGGCAACCTGTCTCCGCGCCGAACCGGGACGGTGCAAATCGCGTCGGACGACTCCCTCGCGGTGCGGGTCGACCTCGCCGCGCTGGCGCGGGGCGTCGCAGCCGACCTCGCGACGTTCCCGGGCGTCGTGAGCGCTGAGGGTCGGGCCATCGACGATCGTGGTGTCCCGACCCTCGCCGTCACGGTCCACACCTCACCCGACGTCGACATCGACGCCTTCACCCGGGTCGCCGAGTCGCGGGCCGAGTTCGTCGCCGACACGTTGGAGAACGCCCCCGTCGCCCTGCGCGTGCAGGTGCACGTGGATGCCGGGGCGCGCTAGTCCTCGGACAGGCCGACGTGGGGCGTCCGACCGTCGCCCGCGCAGGTTGCAGCCACCGCGCAGGTTGCAACGTGCGCAGCTGCTCAAAGGTGCGCGGGAAGGGGGTCCGGGGCGCAATCACGGCCACCCGCGCAGGTTGCAGCGAACGCGCAGGTTGCAACGTGCGCAGCTGCTGAAAGGTGCGCGCTATCGCTCGGGCATGCCGACGTAGGGCTTCTGACCACCACCCGCGCAGGTTCCAGCCACCGCGCAGGTTGCAACCTGCGCAGCTACTGAAAGGTGCGCGGTAAGGGGGTCCGCGCCGCAGAATCCGCCCCCGCCGCCGCATGAATGGACCACGACAACCGTCTATCGGATGCTGCGGGCCATCGATGCCGAAACGAGCGCACGAAAGCGAGCGCAACAAAAAGCGCCCACCCCCCGAAGGGGATGGGCGCTTCTCAGGTGGAGCTAGATCACTTGATGATCTTGGTGACGCGACCGGCGCCGACGGTACGACCGCCCTCGCGGATAGCGAAACGCAGGCCCTCGTCCATGGCGACCGGCTGGATCAGCTGGACGGACATCTCGGTGTTGTCACCGGGCATGACCATCTCGGTGCCCTCGGGGAGGGTAACGACGCCCGTAACGTCCGTGGTACGGAAGTAGAACTGCGGGCGGTAGTTGTTGAAGAACGGCGTGTGGCGGCCACCCTCATCCTTGGACAGGATGTAGGCGTTGCCCTCGAACTCCGTGTGGGGAGTCGTGGTGCCGGGCTTGATGATGACCTGGCCACGCTCGACGTCTTCGCGCTTGATGCCACGAACGAGCAGACCGACGTTGTCGCCTGCCTGGCCCGAGTCGAGCAGCTTGCGGAACATCTCGATACCGGTGACCGTGGTCTTGGTCGATCCGGGGCGGATGCCGACGATCTCGACCTCTTCGTTGACGTTGATCACGCCACGCTCGATACGGCCGGTGACAACGGTTCCACGACCGGTGATGGTGAAGACGTCCTCGACGGGCATGAGGAATGCCTTGTCGGTCTCACGAACCGGGTCCGGGATGGAGTCGTCGACAGCCTGCATGAGCTCTGCAACGCTCTCGGCCCACTTCGGGTCACCCTCGAGTGCCTTCAGTGCGGAGACCTTGACAACCGGTGCGTCCTCGTCGAAGTCCTGCGCAGCGAGAAGCTCGCGGACCTCCATCTCGACGAGCTCGATGATCTCGTCGTCGTCGACCATGTCGGCCTTGTTCAGGGCGACGAGGATGTACGGAACGCCGACCTGCTTGGCGAGGAGCACGTGCTCACGCGTCTGCGGCATCGGGCCGTCGGTTGCTGCCACGACCAGGATCGCGCCGTCCATCTGGGCAGCACCGGTGATCATGTTCTTGATGTAGTCGGCGTGGCCCGGAGCGTCGACGTGCGCGTAGTGGCGCTTGTCGGTCTGGTACTCGACGTGGGAGATGTTGATCGTGATACCACGAGCCTTCTCCTCAGGCGCCTTGTCGATCTCGTCGAAGGCCGAGGCCTCGTTGAGGTCCGGGAACTTGTCGTGCAGAACCTTGGTGATTGCTGCAGTCAGCGTCGTCTTGCCGTGGTCAACGTGACCGATGGTCCCGATGTTGACGTGCGGCTTCGTCCGCTCGAACTTCGCCTTCGCCACTGTGTGTCCTCCTGGACTGTTGGTGCTTGCTTCTTATGCAGCAGTGCGGTTGTCTTCGCAGTTCTTTTGAACTGCTCGGTCGTGCGGTGTTACTGATTCAGCGTGTCCAGCTCGCGGAGAATTATTCTCCGGTCGCCTTCGCGATGATCTCCTTGGCGACGTTCGCGGGAACCTCGGCGTAGGAGTCGAACACCATGGAGTAGTTAGCGCGGCCCTGAGTCTTCGACCGAAGGTCTCCGATGTAGCCGAACATCTCCGACAGCGGAACCTGTGCCTTGACGACACGTGCGCCGCTACGTTCCTCCATGGCCTGAATCTGACCACGGCGGGAGTTCAGGTCGCCGATGACCTCACCCATGTAATCCTCGGGTGTCGTGACCTCGACGGCCATGACGGGCTCGAGAATGACCGGGCCGGCCTTCTTTGCAGCTTCCTTGAACGCTTGTGAGCCGGCGACCTTGAAGGCCATTTCCGACGAGTCGACGTCGTGGTACGCGCCGTCGAGCAGCGTGACCTTGACGTTGACGAGCGGGTATCCGGCGAGGACGCCGTACTGCATGGCGTCCTGAGCTCCGGCGTCGACCGAAGGAATGTACTCCCTCGGCACACGACCACCGGTGACCTTGTTCTCGAACTCGTAGGTCGCGCCGTCTTCGCCCTCGAAAGGCTCGAGGCTGATGATGACCTTCGCGAACTGACCCGAGCCACCGGTCTGCTTCTTGTGCGTGTAGTCGAGCTTCTCGACCTTCTTGCGAATGGTCTCGCGGTACGCGACCTGCGGCTTACCGACGTTGGCCTCGACCTTGAACTCACGCTTCATGCGGTCGACCAGGATGTCGAGGTGGAGCTCGCCCATGCCGCCGATGACGGTCTGGCCGGTGTCCTCGTCCAGCTTCACCGAGAAGGTCGGATCCTCTTCGGCGAGCTTCTGGATAGCCGTTCCCAGCTTTTCCTGGTCGCTCTTCGTCTTCGGCTCGATCGACACCTCGATGACCGGGTCCGGGAAGGTCATCGACTCGAGGATCACCTGGTTCTGCGGATCGCAGAGGGTGTCACCCGTCGTCGTGTCCTTCAGACCGATCACGGCGTAGATGTGTCCGGAAGAAGCAGACGGAACTGCGTTCTCCTTGTTGGAGTGCATCTGGAAGATCTTGCCCAGACGCTCCTTCTTGCCCTTGGTCGAGTTGATGACCTGAGCGCCGGATTCGACCTTGCCCGAGTAGACGCGGACGTAGGTCAGCTTGCCGAAGAAGGGGTGCGCAGCGATCTTGAACGCGAGAGCCGAGAACGGCTCGTCGGCGGACGGCTTGCGCGTGATGACCTGCTCTTCGTCGCCGACTGCGTGGCCCTGAACCGACTCGACGTCGAGGGGGGACGGCAGGTAGTCGATGACGGCGTCGAGCATGGGCTGAACGCCCTTGTTCTTGAACGCGGAGCCACAGAGAACCGGGTACAGCTCGCTGTTGACGGTCATCTTGCGGATGGCGCCCTTAATCTCCTCGATGGAGAGGTCTTCGCCACCGAAGAACTTCTCGAGCAGAGCTTCGTCGGACTCGGCGACGGTCTCGAGGAGTTCCTGACGGTACTGCTCGGCCTTCTCCTGAAGGTCGGCAGGAATGTCCTGAACCTCGTACTTCTCACCGAGCTTGGTCTCGCCGCTCCAGACCTTCGCCTTCATCTCGACGAGGTCGACGATGCCTTCGAAGTCGTTCTCGGCACCGATGGGGAGCTGGATGACCAGCGGCTTCGCGCCGAGGCGATCCTTGATGGTCTGGACGGTGAAGTAGAAGTCAGCGCCCAGCTTGTCCATCTTGTTGACGAAGCAGATACGCGGAACGTCGTACTTGTCGGCCTGACGCCACACCTGCTCCGACTGCGGCTCGACGCCTTCCTTGCCGTCGAACACGGCAACGGCGCCGTCGAGGACGCGCAGCGAACGCTCGACCTCGACGGTGAAGTCGACGTGGCCGGGGGTGTCGATGATGTTGATCTGGTTCTGGTTCCAGAAGCAGGTCACAGCAGCAGACGTGATCGTGATGCCACGCTCCTGCTCCTGCTCCATCCAGTCGGTGGTCGACGCGCCGTCGTGCGTCTCACCGATCTTGTAGTTCACCCCGGTGTAGAACAGGATGCGTTCGGTAGTGGTGGTTTTACCAGCATCGATGTGGGCCATGATGCCGATGTTGCGGACCTTGTTGAGGTCGGTCAGCACGTCCTGTGCCACGGAATTCATCCCGCCTTGTAAGTCGAAGAAGTGGGGCTGGTCGAGCTCGGAGGTGATGATGCCGACCAGGTACTAGGTCTAACGCCGGAAGGACGTAGAAAGTTTCACTACGTCCTTCCGGCCGGAAGTCACCAGCGGTAGTGCGCGAACGCCTTGTTGGCTTCAGCCATCTTGTGGGTGTCCTCGCGACGCTTCACAGCGGCGCCGAGGCCGTTGCTGGCGTCGAGAAGCTCGTTGGCCAGACGCTCGACCATGGTCTTCTCACGACGAGCGCGCGAGAAGGTGACCAGCCAGCGCAGAGCCAGCGTGGTGGAGCGGCCGGGGCGAACCTCGACGGGCACCTGGTAGGTGGCGCCACCGACGCGACGGCTGCGGACCTCGAGGGCCGGCTTGACGTTGTCGAGTGCACGCTTGAGCGTGACGACGGGGTCGGTGCCGGTCTTCTCACGAGCCTGCTCGAGCGCCTGGTAGACGATGCGCTCGGCGGTGGACTTCTTGCCGTCGAGAAGGATCTTGTTGACGAGCTGCGTGACCAGCGGCGATCCGTAGACCGGGTCGTTGATCAGCGGCCGCTTGGGTGCTGGGCCCTTGCGTGGCATTTAGCTCTTCTCCTTCTTGGCGCCGTAACGGCTGCGTGCCTGCTTGCGGTTCTTGACACCCTGGGTGTCGAGCGAGCCGCGGATGATCTTGTAGCGCACACCCGGGAGGTCCTTCACACGACCACCGCGAACGAGCACCATCGAGTGCTCCTGCAGGTTGTGGCCTTCACCGGGGATGTAGGCGGTGACCTCCACCGAGCTGGTCAAGCGCACACGCGCGACCTTACGCAGAGCGGAGTTCGGCTTCTTCGGAGTGGTGGTGTACACGCGAGTGCACACTCCACGACGCTGGGGACTGCCCTTGAGGGCAGCGGTCTTCAGTTTCGCAACCTTGTCGGTGCGACCCTTACGGACCAGCTGGTTGATAGTTGGCATGAACCGGCTTTCTTCGTGTCGCGAGTCTCGTACTTGATCGAGACTCAGGGATCTAGCAGTTGGAGCAAGAGAACACTGCTCCTCACCCAGTGGAACCACCGCGGGTCTCTTGCACCCCGCGGTCGGGTGTGTCGCATACCCCCACACGTGCAGCCCGAGCTCGCTGTCGTATCAGCGGGCGCACGGCTGTACCTCGCATAGGCACACAAACGGACCGGCCAGGCCGGACACGACCCATAACGATACCCGGCGGCGCGGCCTCGGGTCAAAACGACCCAGGTTGTGCTACCGGGCCAGATTGATCGTCAGGTCCATCAACGCCGTCGCGGCCTCGCACGGGTCGGGGTGTGCCGAACCCGGCTGATACTGCACCCACCATCCGACGACGCCCGAGTCCGGCGACCCTGCACTGACGCCGCACGACGCGGGGTCACCTGGCGGCTGCACCCGAATTGCCTTGCGGCCCTGCACGGTTATGTCGCCGACGGTGTACTCGAGCTGCTCGTTCGTCCGTCGCTCGACGTCGAGCGAGCCGTTCTCGAACCAGTTGAACGACACCTTCACCGTGCCTGCCGGACCCGCGACGTCCCAGCGGCAGATCGCTCCGAAGAAGGCGCGGGCGATGGCGTCGCCACCCACGGTCTTCGCGATCTGGTCGTCGGAGACGGCGTCGCATTCCGTGAGCAGTTTGCGCAGATCCGGGTTGCCCGACCCGTCGAACGTCGCCGCGGTCGGCGTGCCCTGCACGGTCGTGCTGCATCCGGCGAGGAGCAGCAGGCTCGCGGCGGCCAGAGCGCGCCTCATTGCGCGAGCTCCGCGGAGAGCGTCGCCAACTGTTCGGCGACGTCGCACGGACTCGCCGTCGGCGGTTGATCGCCGTACGTGACGGACCAATGCATGAAGTCCTTGCCGTACTGCACGCCGACCTCGCACAGGTAGTTGTCGGTTGCCGCGGCGAAACCGTCATGTCCGTCGATCTCGATGTTCTCGGCGGGGCGACCGATCAATTCCGAGCCTGCGCGCTCCCGCTCGATGGGGCTGCCGCGGTACCACGAGAAACTGACCGACGGGCCGGTGAAGCCGCCGACCTCCCACTCGCACCCGAGGGAATTGCGGGTGATGGCGGTGAACGCGGGAACGGCGAACGCGCTGCGAACCTCCTCGTCGGTGACCGAACCGCACGCACCGAAGAACGGTCCTGCCGCGCCCGGGTCCTCGCTCGCCGTCGTCGCGGACGGGACCGCTGCGTCGTCACTGCTGCTGCATCCCGCCGACAGCGCGACAAGTGCCACGCCCAGAACCACGATCGCTCGCATGTTCAGGCACCTTAGTCGAGGGGTGCTAGTCGAAGTAGTCCCAGAACTGCAGCCATTTCACCGACGCGAACAACGACAGCGTCGCCGCGTACACGGCCATGACCACCAGCGCGCCGACGACCGAGACCTTACGCGACGCCCCGTCGATCGGGTCGAGCCAACGACGGAACCAACCGGTCACCGCGGGCATGAAGAAGTACGTCATCAACCCGACGCTGCAGATCTGGCTCAGCCACATCGACAGCCACGGGGGTGCGCCGACGTCGTCGAGCAGAGGTCCGACGAACCGCGACAGCGTCATCACCGTCGGATACAGCACGAGCAGGACGAGCATCGCCGTCTTCCAGTCCGGCGTCACCTTGGCCTGACCGTCCTCGACTCGGACGATCGAGCCGAACGGCGTGCTGTGGGTGATCACCGAGAACTCGCCCGCGAGGTGTCTACGCAGTTCGGGAAGGGCCTTGGACCGGGTGTCGGACTGCATCCACTCGGACAGTTGACGGTCGGTCCTGAACCGCAGTATCGAGATCCATTCGGTGTCGCTCGGGTCCGCGGGCCCGAGCAGAACCGCACCCTCGAATCCGGAGAAGCCGGAACTCAGCGCGACCAGCTCCTCCTGCGACCGGCGGAAGTCCGTCAGACGACCGTCGACGACGTCGTGCGCGATGATGCCCACTCCCGTCGACGGCGCGTGCCCGTCGACGATCAGCAGGTCCGTGCTGACGCGGGTGTGACCATCCTTCTCCCCCGCGTGCAGCAGCGCGGCGCGGTCGTCGCTGTCGAGCCAGGCGTGCAGATGCTTCTCGGAATCGAACGACACCGACGAAGCCCAGTCGAATCCGCTTCCGACCGGAGTCGACACCGTGGCAGTCAGGAACCCAGGGCTCGTGGCTGCAGCCTCGTGCATCGTGCGAGTCCAGGCAGTGAAGCCGTCGTGCTCGCCTTTCGATCGGAACACACTGACGGCAGTCGCCGCGGACTCGGCCATCTAGGTCACGTCGATCCGACGACCCTGCACGTAGACCTCGGTGATCGCAGGTTCGCGCATGGCCATCAGCACTGCGAAGAGCGTCTGGTCACGAGCCATGGTCGGGTCGTCGGACCGCACGCCGTTGTCGATCACGCCCTGCAGCGGGGGCCACGCCCGCGGGTCGACGACGACGAAGTCCGCTTCCTTGCCGTCGTCGAAGTTGCCGATGCGATCTTCCATGTCGAGCGCCCGCGCGCCGGCCAGGGTTCCGGTGAACAGCATCTCGGCCGGGTGCATCGAGATGCCGTCGTCGCCCGCCTCGGAAATATGGACCTTGAATGCGTCGCCGAGAACCCGGGCCAGCAGGAATTCGTCACCGCCGCCGAAGTCGGAACCGATGGCGACGTTGACCCCGGACGCGATGGTTCGCTTCCACGGCATCGTTCCGGAACCGAGGAACTGCTGCGACGTCGGACAGTGCGAGATCGAGGTGCCCGTCTCGGCCATGCGAGCGAGCTCGACGTCCTGGCAGTGGACCGCGTGCGCGAGGATGCTGCGCCGGCCGAGGAAGCTCTTGCCGCCGACGGCGGATCCGGGAAGGAACTTACCGTCGTACGTGTCGAGGTAGGAGTCGACCTGGTACATCTCCTTCGTCGTCGCCACTTCGCCGGTGCCGGGCCGATCGTTCTCGTTGAGGTGACTGTGGAAGTAGACGCCGCGGTCGCGGACGGAATCGTAGAGTTCACCGAGGTTCTTCAACGTCTCGGTGGTGACCGCGAGCGAGAACCTCGGCACGACGGCCACATGCAACGTCGCCGTGCGGACGTCCCCGGTGTCGGCGGCGTGCCATTTCTCGATCTCCTCGGTGACGAGTCGTACGGCATCGTCTTCGCTGGTGATCAGGGCTGCGGCCGAGTCGGGTCCGGTGGTCTGCACTCCCCGTCCGCTGACGACGCGCAGGCCTCGACGCCTGGTCTCCTCGAACAGTGCGTCCTGCGCGTGCGGGAAGGCCGAGCCGAACACCATCGCCTGCGTCGTACCGGCCGCGATGCGTCGATCGCAGAACTTCACGGCGGCTTCCCGCGCGAAGTCCGGATCGGCGAACAGGCTTTCCGACGGGAAGATGCACGCGTTCAGCCACTCGAGCAGTTGGCCACCGCCGTAGGCGTCGCCGGCGAAGGTCTGCGGGAAGTGGACGTGCGTGTCGACGAACCCGGGGAAGAGGAAGCCCGGGCGGTGGTCGACGACGTTCCAGCTCTCGTGGTCCTCGGGCAATCCGTCGAACGCGCCGCAGTAGACGATGCGTCCGTCACCGCCGACGACGAGCGCTCCGTCCTCCAGGTACTCGAGCGCGTCGGTCGCGCCGTGCACCGTGGGCGATCCGGCGACGTGGAAGATGTGGCCTCTGTGTACCTGGTTCACCAGCGAAGCGAATCACGCCGAGATGCGCACCGCTTGCCGAACGGTCGAAATCATCCGTTCAGAACAGCGATTTCACCCTGTCGAATCTTCAACGAGCTGTCGAGGACGCCTGCCCAGGCCCGCACGATCTCCGCGCGACGACGCGAGTCGTCGCTCAGCACGTCGGCAAGTCCGAGGCCGCGCGCGAGATCCAGCGTGGCTTGAACGAGGCGGTGCGTCTGCGGATCGGAGTCGTCGGCACCGAGGTGTGCGACGGCCATTCGATGCGCGACGCGGCCGAACTTCTCCTCCAGAGGTAGAACCCGGGCGCGCATCTCGGGGTCGGCGGCCGCGGCCGTCCACACCTGCAGGGCGGCCTTGAACTGCGGTCCGGTGTAGTACTCGACGAGCCGCTCGACCACGGCCTGCGTCCGCTCCGGGCCCGGCGGCACCGGAGTCGTTTCCGCCTGGGCGTTTTCCATCCGCGTGTCGAACATCGAGTCCAGCGCCGCGGTGATCAGGTCCTCGCGCGTCGGAAAGTGGTGTTGCGTCGCGCCGCGGGAGACTCCCGCGCGTTCGGCGACGACGCCTACCGTCGTCGCGGCCCAGCCGTGTTCCGACAGCGAATCGATCGTCGCCTCGAGAAGCCGCTGGCGCGTGGCTCTACTGCGGTCCTGCTTCGGTTCACGCGCCGTCACCATCTCGTACTACTTCTCTCCCGGTCTAGCGGCTGACCATCCGGTCATTCCGTAGGCTTCACTCCCGCCCACGATGGCGGACGCTTCTGCAGAAAGGACATCATCCCCTCCCGCGCTTCGTCCGATGCAAACAGCCTCGCCGAATGGGCCGAGAGCTCCTCGCCGCGGGCGTCGAAGCCGGCGAGAACAGCCCGCGTGGTCAGCCATTTCGACTCGGCCAGCCCCTGCGGCGACGCCTGTCTCAGCGAATCCAGGATGTCGACGACGGTCGACGCCGGATCCGAGCTGGCCTCGCTGATCAACCCGATCGCTTCCGCCTCGTGTGCCCCGAACTTCTCGCCGGTCAGGAAGTACCGGCTGGCTGCGCGCGAGTCCAGTCGCGGCAACACCGTCAGGGACACGATCGACGCGGCCAGTCCCAGCCGAGCCTCGGTCAGCGCGAAGGTGGCGGCAGTGCCTGCGACGGCGATGTCACACGCGGCGACGAGCCCCATACCTCCGGCACGCACGTGTCCGTCGATCTGTCCGACGACCGGTTTCGGGGTCTCGACGATCAGCCGCAACAGGCCGAGCATCTGCGACGTCCTGCTCTCGACCGACGACCCGGCCTCGGACAGGTCGGCCCCCGCACAGAACGTGCCGCCCGTATGGGTGAGCACGATCGCGCGCACGTCGGGGTCGTCGGCTGCGGCCTTCAGACCGGCTTCGAGCTCGTCGACGAGGATCGTCGACAGGGCGTTGCGGTTGTGCGGGGAATCGAGTGTCAGCGTGGTGACGGAGTTGTCCGTCGAACTGGTGACTGCCATCAGTAACTCTTCGGCAGACCGAGCGAGTGCTGCGACACGAAGTTCAGGATCATCTCGCGACTCACCGGTGCGACGCGGGCGATACGAGCCGCACCGAGCATCGCGGCCAGGCCGTACTCCTCGGTGAGGCCTGCACCGCCGTGCGTCTGGATGGCCTGATCGAGCGCCTTGATACTTGCTTCTGCCGCAGCATATTTCGCCATGTTGGCGGCCTCGGCTGCACCGAAGTCGTCGCCACTGTCGTACAGGACCGCGGCCTTCTGCATCATCAGCTTGGCCAGTTCCAGTTCGATCTTCACCTGCGCGAGTGGATGCGCGATGCCCTGATGCGCACCGATGGGCGACTTCCAGACGGTCCGCTCGTTCGCGTACTTCACGGCCGCATCGAGCGCGTAACGCCCCATCCCGACGGCCATCGCCGCACCGAGAATCCGCTCCGGGTTCAGTCCCGCGAACAGCTGCATCAGGGCCGCGTCGGCCTCACCCACGAGAGCGTCCGCGGGCAGTCGAACGTCGTCGAGGAACAGCGTGAACTGGTGATCCGGTTCGATGATGTCCATCTCCATCCGGGTCTTCTGGAAGCCCTCGGAATCGGTCGGGACGATGAACAGCGCCGGCTTCAGCTTCCCTGTCTTGCTGTCCTCGGTCCTGGCGACGATCAGCACCGCATCGGCCTGGTCGACGCCGGAGATGTAGATCTTGCTGCCGCGAAGGATCCAGTCGCTTCCATCTCGACGAGCCGTCGTCGTGATCTGGTGCGAGTTCGATCCGGCGTCGGGCTCGGTGATGCCGAACGCCATGATCTTCGACCCGTCGGACAGCGCAGGCAGCCACGCCTGCTTCTGCTCGTCGGTGCCGTACTTGCCGATGATGGTTCCGCAGATGGCAGGGCTGACGACGACCAGCAGCAGACCTGCACCGTGTGCCGCGAGTTCTTCCTGGACGAGCGCGAGCTCGTAGATGCCCGCACCCCCGCCGCCGTACTCCTCCGGCAGGTTGACGCCGAGGAAGCCGAGTTTGCTTGCCTCACCCCACAGTTCGGTCAGTGGTTCGCCCTTGCGAGCCTTCGGTAGGACGTAGTCGACGTAGTTGTAGCGCTTGCCCAGCGACGAGACCGCGGCGCGCAGGCCCTTCTGCTCGTCGGTTTCGATGAAGCTCATTCTTCTCCCTCACTGACAACGGCCAAGACCGTCCCGACTTCCACTTGCTGACCTGCACTGACGTTCAGTTCGGTGAGCACACCGTCCGCGGGTGCAGTCACGGTGTGTTCCATCTTCATGGCCTCGAGCCAGAGGATCGGCTGGCCTGCGGTCACGGTGTCACCCTGTGCTGCAGCAACTCTGACGACGCTGCCCGGCATCGGCGCGAGCAACGAACCTGCCGCGACTTCGTCGGTGGGGTCGACGAAGCGCGGTGTGCGTTCGAGACGCACCGGGCCGAGCGGTGAATCCACGAAGACGTGCGAGCCGTACGTGCTCACCTGGAATGTACGACGGATCTTGTTGTCGTCGAGCACGACTCGGTTCGGCGTGTAGTCGACGAGGGTGACGCCGTCGAGTTGGTCCGTCTTCAGCCCGTAGCGGCCGAGGGTGTATTCGACGGTGATGTCGCCGTACAGTTTTCGCTGCGGTTGCGACGGGAGGTTGCGCCAGCCGCTCGGCAGACCCTTGTTGACCGTCGCCCTGTCGCGGTTCGATGCCGCATCGGCCAACGCCGCCGCGAGTGCCGACATCCGGACTGCCCGCCCCTGCGCGATCGGCTGGGACAGAATGTCGAGGCCGTGCGTGTCGAAGAAGGCCGTGTCGGTGTCGCCAGCCAGGAACGCAGGGTGCTGCAGGATCGCGACGAGGAGGTCGCGGTTGGTCGTCGGCCCGTGAATGACGGCGCGAGACAGGGACTTCGCGAGAAGGTTCGCGGCCTGACCGCGCGTGGGTGCGTACGAGATGACCTTGGCGAGCATGGGGTCGTAGTGGGTGCTGATCGTGCTGCCACTCTCGACGCCCGAATCGACGCGGATGCCCGACGCGGTCAGGACTTCGAAGTGCCTGCCGGGGATGTCGAACCGATGGACCGGTCCGCTCTGCGGCTGCCACTCCTGGGCCGGGTCCTCGGCGTAGAGCCTGACCTCGATCGAATGCCCCTGCGCCGACGGCTGTTCCGTGGGCAACGGATCCCCTGCCGCGACGCTGATCTGCAGCGCGACGAGGTCGAGTCCCGTCGTACATTCGGTGACGGGATGCTCGACCTGGAGGCGGGTGTTCATCTCCAGGAAGAAGAAGTTGCCCTTCTCGTCGGCGAGAAACTCGACGGTGCCTGCACCCTCGTAGCCGATGGCCTCGGCTGCTTTTCGCGCGGCGTCGAACAACCGGTCCCGCATGCCGTCGATGCGTTCGACGAGTGGCGACGGCGCCTCCTCGACGACCTTCTGGTGCCTGCGCTGGATCGAGCATTCGCGTTCGCCCACGGTCCAGACGGTCCCGTGGCGGTCGGCCATGACCTGCACTTCGATGTGCCGCCCGGTCTCGATGTAGCGTTCGACGAACACCGTCGCATCACCGAATGCAGACAGCGACTCGCGCCCAGCGGCTTCGATCTCCTCGTCGAGCTTCGCGAGTTCGCGGACGACGCGCATGCCGCGACCACCACCGCCCGCCGAGGCCTTGATGAGCACCGGGAGGTCGGCGTCGGTGACGTCCGCCGGAGTCAGACGGTCGAGAACCGGCACGCCGGCGTCGGACATGATCTTCTTCGACTCGACCTTCGAGCCCATGAGTTCGATCGCCTTGACGGGCGGTCCGATCCACGTCAGTCCGGCGTTCTGCACCTGCTGTGCGAAATCGGCGTTCTCGGAGAGGAATCCGTAACCGGGGTGGATGGCGTCGGCGCCGGTCTGGACGGCGGCCGCGATCACGAGCTCACCGCGCAGATAGGTGTCCGCCGACGCGGTGCCGGGCAGATGGACCGCAACGTCGGCATCGCGGACGTGCGGGGCATCCGCGTCGGCGTCGGAGAAGACGGCGACCGTGTCGATGCCTTCCTGACGGCAGGTCGTGAAGACGCGTCGGGCGATTTCGCCGCGGTTGGCTACGAGGACGCTCGTGATGGTCATGTCGCTCACATCCGGAAGACACCGAAGGTATCGGTGCCTTCGATCGGGGCAGAGGCGATGGCCGACAAGCACATTCCCACTACCGTACGGGTGTCACGGGGGTCGATGACGCCGTCGTCGTAGAGGCGTCCGGACAGAAACATCGGGAGCGATTCGGCTTCGATCTGGTTCTCGATCATCGCGCGCAATCCGGCGTCGGCCTCTTCGTCGAATGCCTGACCGCGGGCTTCTGCTGCCGCGCGTCCGACGATGGAGATGACGCCTGCCAGTTGCGCGCCGCCCATGACGGCAGACTTGCTCGACGGCCAGGCGAACAGGAAGCGTGGATCGAATGCGCGGCCGCACATGCCGTAATGCCCTGCACCGTACGACGCGCCGAGCAGGATCGAGATGTGCGGAACCGTCGAGTTGGATACGGCGTTGATCATCATCGAACCGTGCTTGATCATGCCCCCTTCCTCGTATTCCTTGCCCACCATGTATCCGGTTGTGTTGTGCAGGAACAACAGTGGCGTGTTCGACCGGTTGGCGAGCTGGATGAACTGCGTCGCCTTCTGCGATTCCTCGCTGAACAGGACGCCGCGGGCGTTGGCGAGAATACCGATCGGGTAGCCGTGCAGCTCAGCCCATCCGGTGACGAGCGAGGAGCCGTACATGGGCTTGAACTCGTCGAAGTCGGAGCCGTCGACGATGCGGGCGATGACCTCGCGCGGGTCGAACGGAATCTTGAGGTCGGTGGGGACGATGCCCAGCAGATCCTCGGGATCCGCGAGCGGCTCGATGACGTCGGCGCGCGGCTCGGGTCCCTTCTTCTTCCAGTTCAGCCGCTTCACGATGCTGCGGCCGATACGGATGGCGTCCTGCTCGTCGACGGCGAAGTAGTCTGCGAGACCGGACTTTCGGGCGTGCATCTCGGCACCGCCGAGGGATTCGTCGTCGGAGTCCTCGCCGGTGGCCATCTTCACGAGCGGAGGCCCGGCGAGGAACACCTTGGAGCGTTCCTTCACCATGACGACGTGATCGGACATTCCGGGGATGTACGCGCCGCCCGCGGTCGAGTTGCCGAAGACCAGTGCGATCGTCGGAATCCCTTTCGCGGACAGCTGCGTCAGATCGCGGAACATCCGGCCGCCCGGGATGAAGACTTCCTTCTGGGTGGGCAGGTCCGCTCCGCCGGATTCGACGAGCGAAATCACCGGGAGACGGTTCTGGGTCGCGATGTCGTTGGCGCGGAACCCTTTCTTCAGCGTCCACGGGTTGCTGGCACCGCCGCGCACGGTGGGATCGTTGGCCACGATCAGGCATTCGACTCCACTGACGACGCCGATCCCCATGACCGTGCTTGCGCCGACGGGGAATTCACTCCCCCAGGCCGCCAGCGGGCACAGTTCGAGGAATGCGGAATCCTCGTCGATGAGGAGTTCGATACGCTCGCGAGCCAGCAACTTTCCGCGCTTCTTGTGTCGCTCGACGTATTTCTCGCCCCCGCCGAGGAGCGCCTTCGAGTGCTCGGCGTCGATCTCGGCGAGTTTGGTGTTCATCGCCCCCGTCGCATCGGTGAACTGCTCCGATGCGGTGTCGAGAGTGGACTTCAGCACGCTCATGCCTGGTACCCCAATCGTTTCGCTGCCAGTCCGGTCAGGATCTCGGTGGTTCCGCCGCCGATACCGAGGATGCGCATGTCGCGATACTGGCGTTCGACTTCGCTTTCCCGCATGTAGCCGAGGCCACCGAAGAGTTGCACGGCTTTGTCGGCCACCCACTCCCCGGTTTCGACGGCGGTGTTCTTCGCGAAGCAGACTTCGGCGATCAGGTCGTCGTTGCTGTCGAGCGATCGCTCGACGACGTTGCGGGTGTAGACGCGTGCGATGTCGATCTTGCGCGCCATCTCGGTGACGGTGTTCTGCACGGATTGTCGTGCGATGAGCGGCTTTCCGAACGTCTCACGGTCGCGCACCCACTGCAGCGTCAGGTCGAGGCACCGCTGCGCACTGGCGTAGGCCTGGGCGGCGAGGGCGATACGTTCGGTCAGAAAGGCCTGCGCGATCTGCGCGAACCCGGAATTCTCTGCGCCGACGAGGTTCTCCACGGGCACTCGGGCGTCGGTGAACGACAGTTCCGCGGTGTCCGATGCGCGCCATCCCATCTTGTCGAGCTTGTTCGCGACCTCGAAACCGGGGGTGCCCTTCTCGACGACGAGTAGCGATACCCCGGCGGCACCGTCGCCGCCCGTCCTGACGGCAGTGACGACGAAGTCCGCACGGCAGCCCGACGTGATGTAGGTCTTCGCACCGTTGACGACGTAGTGGTCGCCGTCGCGCACCGCCTTGGTTCGCAGATGTCCGACGTCGGATCCACCGCCGGGTTCGGTGATGGCAAGCGAGCCGATCTTCTCGCCCGCGAGGGTCGGGCGGACCCACTTGTCGATCTGCTCGTCGTTCCGTGCTGCGACCAAGTGCGGCAACGCGATTCCGCTGGTGAACAGCGACGCGAACAAACCTCCCGACGCACCGGCCTGGTGCATTTCCTCGCAGATGACGACGGCGTCGGCGAGGTCGCCACCGTCACCGCCCACGTCCTCTGGGAAGCCCGCGCCGATCAGGCCCAGTGCTGCGGCCTTCTTGTGCAGTTCGCGCGGTAGTTCACCGTCGGATTCCCACTGCTTCAGGTGCGGCAGAATGTCCTGTTCGACGAAGCCGCGAACGGTCTTCCGGAGCTGCTGCCGCTCCGGCGTCGTCCAGATCGTCATATGTCTCCTTGGAATGCGAGCGTTTCGGGAATGTCGATGTGGCGAGACCGAAGCCACTCGCCGAGGCCTTTGGCCTGAGGATCGAAACGTGCTTGTGACGCAACGCCTTCGCCCAAAATCCCGTCGATGACGAAATTGACGGCTCTGAGGTTCGGCAGTACGTGTCGGGTGACGGTGAGCTCGCGCGTCTCCGGCAGCATCTCTTTCAGCTTCGACTCCGTCAGTGCATGTGCGAGCCAAGCGAATTCGTCGTCGGTGCGCACCCAGACGCCGACGTTGGCATTGCCGCCCTTGTCGCCGCTACGGGCGGCCGCGATGGTGCCGAGCGGGAGGCGGACGGTGGGCTCCGCCGGACGCGTGCCTGGAAGCTCGGGAGGATCCAGAGGTGCAAGCTCACGGGTCTCTTCGGCAGGGCGGATGTCGCGCCGCGTACCGTCCGGGAGTACCGCCGTATGCGGCACGGCGGCGATCGGTACGAAGCCGGCCGTGAACACACCGTACGGACCGCCGTTCGACGGCGGGGCCGTCAGCGAGAAGCCGGGGTAGCTCGCGAGTGCGAGTTCTACTGCCACTGCGGAGAATTGGCGGCCGACGATGTTGGGGTCGCTGTCGCGCGCGACGCACCGAAGCACGGCGCTCGCAGTTTCCTCGGTGTCGGCGTCGGGCTTGTCGCTGCGAACGAGGGTCCAGTCGAGCTCTTTCGGCCTCGTCGGCAACCAGGCTTCGAATTGTCGACGGGCGAGTTCGGCTTTCGCGTCGATGTCGAGTCCTGTCAGCACGAACGTGAATTCGTTGCGGAAACCGCCGAGCGAGTTGAGCGAGACCTTCAGCGTCGGGGGCGGTGCTTCGCCGGTGACGCCGCTGATGCGGACGCGATTGCTCGATTCCTGTGTCAGTCGGGCCGTGTCGATCCGCGCGGTGACGTCGGGGTTCGCGTAGCGCCCACCGGTGATCTCGTACAGCAACTGGGCGGTGACGGTACCGACGCTCACTGCGCCGCCGGTCTTCTCGTGCTTGGTGATGACCGAGGAACCGTCGGCCTCGATCTCGGCGATCGGGAAGCCGGGACGGGACATGTCGGCGATCTCGGTGAAGAAGGAGTAGTTACCGCCCGTCGCCTGGGTGCCGCATTCGATGACGTGGCCGGCGACGACAGCCCCGGCCAAGGCGTCGTAATCGGTTGGTGTCCAACCGAAGTGATGTGCGGCTGGCCCGACGATGACGGACGCGTCGGTGACGCGCCCGGTGACGACGACGTCGGCGCCCGATTTCAGGCATTCGACGATGCCCCACGCGCCGAGATAGGCATTGGCGGTCAGTGGCGAGCCGAGGCCGAGTTCCTGTGCGCGCGGCAACAGGTCGTCGCCCTCGACATAGGCGATTTCGGCGCCGAAACCGAGCTTGTCGAGCGCGTCGACGAGCCCTTCGGGATTGAGTCCGCCCGCGTTGGCGACGATCTTGACACCCTTGTCCAGAGCGAGCCCGAGGCAGTCCTCGGCCTGGCGCAGGAAGGTTTTCGCGTAGCCGCGGGTGGCGTCCTTCATCCGGTCGCGGCCGAGAATCAGCATCGTCAGTTCGGCGAGGTAATCGCCTGTCAGATAGTCGAGTTCGCCGCCTTCGAGCATCTCACGCATCGCCGAGAGACGATCGCCGTAGAAGCCGGAGCAGTTACCGATCCGCACGGTCATCGTTTGTCACGTCCCGATCCAGGTGGGCCCGCGAAGGCCTGAGCGATGGTGAGCCAGTGCTGTGCGTCGTCACCGACGGCCGTGAGATCGAGGTCGTCGCGGTGAGCGCGCTGGGTCACCAAGAGGCAGAAGTCCGCCGCCGAGCCGGTGACGCGCTGCGACGCATCCTCCGGTCCCCAGGTCCAGAGCTCGCCCAAGGGGGAAGTGAGCTCGACCCGGAACGGCTCGGCCGGCGGAGTCTGCTGATTGACGGCGTAGGCGAAGTCGCGTGTGCGCACCCCGATGTGTGCCACGCCCTTGATACGGTCGGTCGGCTCCCTGACGATGCCGAGTGCGTCGGCGACGTCCTGGCCGTGTGCCCACGTTTCCATCAATCGGGCTGTCGCCATGGACGCCGCGCTCATGGGCGGGCCGAACCATGTGATCTTCACTCGCGCAGGTACTTTCACGAGCACATCGGTCATGGCGTGCCTGCGGGTGCGCCAGGTGGTCAGCAGGTCCGGCTTGGCGGCCTCCTCGTCGGCGGCGGCGTCGACGAATCCGGCGGGGTCGGCCCACGCTTGCTTCAGTGCTACGTCGAACTCGGCCGCCGCGTCGGCGTCGCCTGCGGCACCCGACGTCGTCCGCTCGGCGACGTTGTCTGTCCAGGACAGGTGTCCGATCTGGTGAGCGATGGTCCATCCGGCGGCGGGAGTAGGCGTCGACCATTGTTCTTGGTCGAGGTCGGCGACGAGCGCGTCCAGCGCATCGCCTTCCGCGCGGAGGTCATCGACGATCGAGTCGAGGTCGGCCATGTGGACAGCATTCCAGCGGGTTCGTAAAAAAGCAAGCGCGCCTGCTTGTTAATTCACGTGCTGTTCAGATGCAGTCTCTACGGTGCCGGGCATGAGGATTTTCGCCGGTGTTTGTGCTGTTGCCGTGTTGGCCGGGTGCGCGTCGCCCGCCGAGTCCGGGGCCGAGGATGAGGCGTCGACCATCAGGGTTGCGACGTTCAACGCGAGCATGAATCGAAGCGCCGCGGGCGAGCTGGTCGCCGACCTGCAGGGCGACGATGCGCAGATACGTGCGGTTGCCGACATCGTCGGGCAGAACGATCCGGATGTGTTGCTGATCAACGAGTTCGACTATTCGGGTCCCGATGCGGTGAACCTGTTTCGTGATCGGTATCTCGAAGGCAGATACGAATTCTCGTACACGGCGCCCGTGAACACGGGTGTCGACTCGGGGCTGGATCTGGATGTCGACGGCGCCACGGGTGGCCCGGGAGATGCCTACGGGTTCGGTCAATTCCCTGGCCAGTACGGAATGGTGGTGTTGTCGAAGTATCCGATCGACACCTCGGGCGTGCGTACGTTCCAGAACTTCCTGTGGAAGGACATGCCGAGTTCGCTGTTGCCACGGGACTACTACGGGGAGGCGTCGGACGCGTTGCGACTGTCCAGCAAGTCGCACTGGGATGTACCGGTGGATGTCGACGGCCGGACGCTGCATGTGCTGGCGTCGCATCCGACTCCCCCGTCGTTCGACGGCCCGGAGGATCGGAACGGCAAGCGCAATCACGACGAGATCCGACTGACGGCCGACTACATCTCCGGTGCGGAGTATCTGTACGACGACAACGGAGTTCGTGGCGGATTGGACTCCGGTGCAACGTTCGTCGTGGTGGGTGATCAGAACAGCGATCCGGTCGACGGCGATTCGGTGGCCGGGTCGATTCAGCAACTGTTGGATCACCCTCGAGTTCAGGATCCTGCGCCGACGTCGGAAGCCGGTAGTGGAACGGATACAGCGGATTTCGCCGATCCCGTGCCCGGCGATCTGCGGGTCGACTACGCCTTGCCATCGGACGACCTGCCGGTCGCGGGCTCGGGTGTTCATTGGCCGGCCGGGGTGGAACACCCGTCGGACCACAGGTTGGTGTGGGTGGACGTGCAGATCTAGGGCCCTCGCGCGACGGCGTAGGGCGCGTGTGTATTCGTCGTCTCCGTCTCTCGGACGGCGTCTTCAGACGCGGCGCCGGTTGACGCTGTGGCCGGACGTCGTCGACGGGGTTCGCGAGTTGCGGGGATCGGCTGTGGTGGACGAGTGTCGTCGATGGTGAATCGGCCGAAAAGCACGAAAGCGATTGAGGTGCATCGCTGACCGCCGAGATGTTCGACGGATTCGAGCTAGATCCGTGTTGCACGAACAAACGTGCCGATACTTGGGTGTGCGCCCTGAGCGTGCAGCGATGGTGGCGTCGCACCCGTACGATCTGCGGGCGGCTCGAGATCTGGGAATGTCAACTGTGTTCGTATACCGGCCTCTCGAGTTCGGGCGCGTCGAGGATGCTGTCGACGACGTGGACAGCGAATTCGACCACAGGGTCACGGATATCCGGGATGTGACGTAGAGGCGTTCGGGTGCCCGGGCCCAGTCCCATTGATGCGTGACGCTGGTCGATGCCTGTCGCGATGGGCGCGGCGCGTTCTTGTCGGTGGCATGTGGTAGCGCCCGCAGCATCGAAATCCTCTGTGACGCAGTAACTTTTCCTTGACATCGCGATCTCCGGTGGTATAGTCGAACACAAGTTCGAATCGAGTCGGGGGGCTTGAATCCATGCCGTTCACGGAGCGCAGCGCGTTCGCGAAATACGTCGGACCACAGAAGAAACCGGTCATCGACACGGCGGTGTTGGGTGAACTGTCGCAGGTCGCGGTCCTGGAGAATCAGGCCTGCGCACGGAAAGTCGCTCTCGCAGCCCACATATGGGATTCGTGCATCCATCAAACCATTCAGGTCGGGGACCTGATCACCGACGCCGGCAACTATGCGGCCTCCGAAACAGCGAAGATTTTGGGCTGCTCGAAAACCGTCGCGGACACCTTCGCCGAGATCGGCATGGACCTACGCCTACGCCTGCCCGCGATCAAAACAGCATTCGACGCCGGCGAACTCGACCTCGCCCGCGTCCGCGCGATCTACCGCGTCACCTCCCCGCTGTCTTTGGATGCCGCCACACGGATCGAAGCCGAAGTGCTACACGCCGCCAGAAGGCTCTCCCCCGGACCATTGGCCACCGAAATCGCCGCCATCATCCAGCGCACCGCACCCGACGAAGTCGCCGAAACACGGGAAGACCTGAAAAAACTCACCGGAGTGCGCTACCGCGACAAAGACCTGATCGCCACCATCGAAGCAACCCTCGACGCCGCCGACGCCGCCGCCTGCTGGCAAGCGATCACCGAAATGGCCGCCACCCTATGCCCGCGCGACCCCCGCACCCGCAGCCAACGCCTCGCCGCCGCCTACACCGCATGCATACGACGCGAAACCCATCTCGCCTGCACCTGCGAAGCCGACGAAGACCACCCCTGCACCGCCAACCGAACCCTGCCCGACCGGCGAGTACCACTGACCTCGATCACCATCGACCTCGCCACCCTCGCCGCATTGAACGATCTACCCGCCTACCTCGCCGGACACGGCCTCATCGACGCCGCCTACGCCCGCGAACTCGCCGCCAACAGTGACTGGCAGATCGTCATCACCGAAGCCCGCAACATCGCCGACGAACTCCAGATCACCACCACAGCCGACGACACGGCCGACAACGACGAAGTAAACGACGCGAGCGAGGCTGACGACGACATTCAGGCTAGCGACGAGACCTGCAGCGGCGGAGGCGGCGAAAACGAGGCCGACGGCGAGAGCGCGGAGACCGAGACCACCGAGGCAACCGAGACCGCGGAGAGTGAGAACACTGCGGCCGAGACCGACGACCAGGTCGAAGAAAACGACAGCGACGCGACCAACGGCCAGGGCGAAAAAGACGGCAGCGAGGCGGCCGAAGGAACGGCCGGTCATGAAAGCTCCGAAGGAACGGTCGGCCAACAAAGCGCCGAGCAGGGTGATCCCGGGGACGCCGCGGCCGAATCCGAGAATGCCCCCGCAGCTACCGGAGGCTCGGCATCTGTCGATCATCTGACATTCCACCCACTCGGACGCGGGCGACGCCGACGCGGACTGAACCTCCCGAAACCCGCAGCAGGCGCCACTCGCGCACAGACCGTCCCCAACGACACCGGCCCCTACCGCGGCTCCTACACACTCATCGCCGCCCTCGGAGAAAGCGATCGCCGCCAACCCCGCAGTCGCGCAAGCGCTCTACCCCGACGGCCACGGAGGATTCATCGAACCACCCGCCGGAGCACTGCACTACAAGCCCCGCACACAGCTCGCCGACCTGGTCCGCCACCGCGACCGCACCTGCCGATTCCCCGGCTGCGACGTACCCGCAGCCAGCTGCGAACTCGACCACATCATCCCCTACCTCCACCACGACCCCGCCCACGGCGGCTGGACGATCCTGACCAACGTGCACTGCCTGTGCCGCTACCACCACTCCCTCAAAACCATGGGCGCCTGGCACACCACCATGCTCGCCGGAGCCATCGAATACTGGACATCGAACTCCGGCAGCACCGCCGTCACCCTCCCCGGAAGCAGCGTCGGCGCAACCGATCTCACCGGCCACACACTCACACCCCACATACCCCGCAAACGCAGACCCACATGCAAAGCAGAACCCGCCGAACCGGAATCGACAGCCCCATCGCCCGTCGAGCCCGAAAAGACCAGCGAGACAGAGAAGACCAGGGGGCCGAGAAGGCCAGCGAGACAACCACCCACGATCAACCCACCGACCCCTGGAACGTCGATATCACCGGAAAAGAAAGGGTAGACGCCGATGACCCAGCGCCGTTCTGACACAGGCGATCCGACAACGACGATCCCCTGCCCCACCGTGATGGCAGGACAGGGGATCTACGCGTCATGGCCTGAGGTCGGGGGCTGCCATGTCTTGGTGCTGCGTGGCTCAGCCGGCGTAGGTGCTGAGGTCGTAGACAGTCGTGCCGTCGACAGTCGTGGCCGTGAAATTGGCGGCCACCCATTCTGCGATCTCGGACGACGTACTGTCCGAGCCACCGCCGGGACCGCCCGGTCCGCCCATGCCTCCGCCCTGACCACTCGAGATGTAGTACTTCACCTGATGGTCCGCGACATACGCGATGAACTGGTCGAGCGTCGGAGCAGGGTCACTGCTCCACCCACCGATCGCCATGACGGCCGTATCGGTAGCCAGCTCGTACGTCGCGGCCGACTGCGAACCGTTCACCGCGGCCGACCACGTGGTGCCGGCAGATTCGAGCAACTCGTTCACCGCATCGGACGATTGCGACGACATACCCGGGCCGCCGGACGGAGCGCCGCCGGACGGAGTACCGCCCTGGGTGCTGTCGGACACCGACGCGCCGGGCTGCTGACCATCACCCGTACCGCTGGGCACCTCACCGCCGGACATTCCACCGGCCGGCATCTCACCACTCGGCATTTCACCACCGGGCGCCTGACCGTCACTCGGCATCCGCATGCCGCCGCCACCCATGCCGCCACCCATGCCGCCGCCCATACCGGTATCCGAGACGGCACCGGTCGGACCAGCGGTCGGGATGGATCCACCATGCGCGGTCGCCGCCGTCGCGATGGCGTACGACGTCCCACCACCGAGTCCTGCCAGCGCCCCGACGATCAGCGCGACAGCCGCCAACTTCCGGAACCGACCGGCCGCAAGCCACAGCGCAGCTCCGACGACCGTGCCCACCAACAAGATCCATTTCAATGCGGGCAGCCAATCGGCATTGCGGTTCAGCAAGACCCACGACCAGATTCCGGCAGCGAGCATGACTGTCGCCAGACCCGCTCTGCCCCAGACCGATTCACGGCGCAACCACAGTGCGTACCCGCCCGTACCGATCAGACCTGCGATCGCGGGCGCCAGAGCCACCGTGTAGTAGGGATGAATCGTGCCGGACATGTAACTGAAGATCAGGCCCGTCACGAGGAACCAGCCGCCCCACAGCACGAGCGAGGCTCGCAGCAGGTCCGTCCGCGGCGCGCGACCGCGAGCAATCAACCCGAACACCAACGCGATCAGCGCAGCCGGAACGAGCCACGAGATCTCGATACCCATCTCGCTGCCGAACAACCGATCCAGGCCGGTGGCGCCGCCGAAACTGGAACCCGCAGCGGCGCCGCTCATTCCGCCGCCACCGCCCCCACCGCCGTTGCCGCTTCCTCCGAAGATGCGCCCGAGCCCGTTGTAGCCGAGCACCAGATCCAACACGGTGTTGTCCGTCGAACCACCGATGTACGGACGAGCATCGGCAGGCCACAACGCGACCGTCACGACCCACCACCCGGCACCGGCGATCAACGCCGCGAAAGCACCGACGAGATGCAGCAGGCGCGCACGCAGACGTGCTTGTCCCGCAACGAGATACGTCAGTCCGAACGCGGGCAACACCAGCAGGCCCTGCAGCATCTTCGTCAAGAACGCGAATCCCAGTGCGACACCGGCGAACGCGAGCCACATCGCAGCACGAAGACCGACCGCAGTCTGCAACGACCGCACCACGAAGTACGCGCCCACCGTCATCAGCAGCACCAGCAGCGCGTCGGGATTGTCGAACCGGAACATCAGAGCAGCAGCGGGAATCGACGCCAACGCAGCACCGGCCAGCAGACCGGCAGTCGGATTCGCGACCCGCTTCACCGCGGCATACACCGTCGCCACCGCGCCGACACCCATGAGCGCTTGCGGGACGAGCAGGCTCGCGCTGGAGAATCCGAAGATCCTCGCGGAGAGGCCCATCACCCACAGCGACGCCGGCGGCTTGTCGACGGTGATGAAGTTCGACGAGTCGAGCGAACCGAAGAACCACGCCGTCCAGTCCTTCGAACCCGCCTGCGCCGCCGCGGCATAGAAGGTGTTGGCGTAGCCGCTCGCAGTCAGATTCCACAGATAGAGCACCGCCGTGGCGACGAGCAGCGCGGCCAGCAGAACATGATCGCGGTTCGACGTGAAACGACGCGCGCGGCGGTGCCGAGACGCAGCGCGCGGCTGCGGAGTCGCTCGCGGTGGCAGAAGTGGTGTGGTCACGGTGGTCCTCCATCGAAGATGTCTTGTGACCAGAGTGACCCCGCTACTTGCGGCAGGCCTGGGAGCTCGCTCGAGGAAAGCAGTGAGTCTCGGGCGCCGTCGAACGAGGTACTACCGACGCTTCTCCTCCGATTCGGCCCCAGCCGCATCGTCGGAAGCGTCCTGAGCAGCCGCCTCCGCCTCCCGCTCCTGACGCGCGGCCGCGATGCCGGACATCGTCCGCAGCGGCACCTCCTTGACGAACAGCACGAGCACGAATCCGACGACCATCAGAATCGACACCGCCAGGAACACGTAGTCCATCGCGTTCGAGAAACCTATGCGGAACGGCTCGGCCAGAACCGAGTCGATCTTCTGGATGAACGACGAGTCGGTCAGCGCACTCCCCGCGACCGAGGAATCGTGCGTGATCAGTGCGTTCGCGAAGCCGGACTCGAGCGGATCACTGCTTGTGGCAGCCGTCTTCACAGCCTCCTGGAACTCGGGATCCGAACTGGCCGCCACGAGCGCATCCCCGGTCTTCGGAGTGAGCTGGTTGAACAGCATCGACAGAAACACCGCGACACCCAGCGTCGCTCCGATCTGGCGGAAGAACGTCGCCGCGGACGTCGACACACCCATGTCCTTCGGTGGCATCGCGTTCTGGATCGCCAACGTGAGGGGCTGCATCATCGACCCCAGTCCGATGCCGAACACAGCCATCACGATCATCGTCTGCCACAGCGGGGTGTCCGCACCCACGTAGTGGAACGCGAACATCGCAACCGCCATCAACGCGGTGCCGACGATCGGGAAGATCTTGTATCGGCCGGTCTTCGAGATGACGCGACCCGACACGATCGACGCGACCATGAGCGCCCCGACGAGCGGAAGCGTCTGATACCCGGCGAGCGTCGGCGACGAGCCCTTCACGACCTGCAGATACTGCGGCAACAGCGAGATACCACCGAACATCGCCGCACCGGCGATGACACTGACCGCGATACACAGCGCGAACAGCCGGTTCCGGAAGAACCGCATGGGGATGAGGGCGTCGTCGCGCATCTTGATCTCGACCAGAACGAACAGCACGACGCCGACGACACCGATGGCGAAGCATGTCGACGCGCGCGCCGACGTCCATCCCCAGACGCGGCCCTGCTCGGCGACGATCAGCAACGGGACGAGGCCGATGGTCAGCAACACCGCTCCCCACCAGTCGACGCGCGCCTCCCGCCGATACACGGGCAGATTCAGCACCCGCCACACCACGACGAGCGCGATGATGCCGAGCGGAACGTTGATGTAGAAGACCCAGCGCCACCCGGTGATCCCGAGGATCGACGACTGGCCGGCCAACAGGCCACCGATGACGGGACCGAGGACGCTCGACGTGCCGAACACGGCCAGAAAATAGCCCTGGTACTTCGCTCGCTCACGGGGCGGCACGATGTCGCCGATGATGGCCAGCGCCATCGACATCAGACCGCCCGCGCCGAGGCCCTGCACGGCCCGGAACGCAGCGAGCTCGTACATCGACGTCGCGATCCCACACAGCATCGAGCCGACGACGAAGATCGAGATGGCCGTCATGAAGAACGGCTTGCGCCCGTAGAGATCGGACAGCTTGCCGTACAACGGCGTCGACACCGTCGAGGTGATCAGGTACGCCGTCGTCACCCACGCCAGGATCGAGAACCCGTTGAGGTCGTCGGCGATCGTACGCACCGACGTCGACACGATCGTCTGGTCCAACGCAGCGAGGAACATGCCGAGCATCAGCCCGGACAGGATCGTCATGATCTCCCGGTGGCTGTACTCGCCGGAATCGGATGCCGTCACGTCAGGTTGGGATACCACGCTTGGTCACACCTTTACGTTTTGTTTGCTTACGTCATGCAACTAAAAAGCAGACCACCAGCATGCTCGCGGCCGGATGAGATTGCAAAGAGATTTCACCCGGCCGGGCACGTGAGAAGAGCAGAATTCGACACCATGCCCGACAACCAGGTTCAGGTTCGCAGAGTTGCGGCGCACTACGGCATTTCGCTGATCGTCCTCAACGTCGTCGCCGCGGTCCAGGTCGGATTCGTCGTCGCTCTACTGGCTCGATCCGAGTCGACGTCGGTGGCAGGTGTCCTGACCGACCCGGCCTACAGCGCATTCCGCTGGATCGTGCCGCTGGGCATCACGACCGGCGCAGCGGCAGGTGTCCTGCTGATCGTTCCCACTCTGCGGTGGGTCGCGCGCGGGGACGTCCCGACGGCAGGACAGTCCCGGCACGCTGTCCGAACACCGCTGCGTCACACGATCTCCCACCTGGTGATGTGGCTCGTCTTCGGTTTCGCGCTTGCGCTGCTGACCCACGACACCGATCGCGACATCACCGTGCTGATCGTCGTCGGCACGGTCTTCGGCGCCGTGACGACCGCGGGCACGGGCTACCTTCTCACCGAGCGAGCACTCCGCCCGGTGGCCGCGCTCGCGTCGGCGACGGCACCGAGAACGCGGCCGGAATCATCCGTCCTCACCCGGCTCATCGGCACGTGGCTGGTCTGCACGGCGATTCCCGTCGCGGCGATCACGCTCATCGTCGTCGTCCACGCCACCGGTACGCCCCTGAAGATCGAGGCACCCATCGAGCTCCCGATACTGATCGTGTCGGCGATCGCGCTGGCCACCGGCTTGCGCGGGACGATACTCGTCGCCCGGTCCGTGTCGGAGCCCGTCCGTGAAGTGAGCTCGGCCATGACGGAAATCGAAGACGGCAGAACCGACGTCGCGGTCCCGGTCTACGACGCTTCCGAGATCGGAACTCTGCAGCGCGGATTCAACAGCATGGCCGCCGGGTTGGCCGAGCGTGAGCGTCTTCGTGACCTGTTCGGTCGACACGTCGGCGCACAGGTCGCCTCGCGCGCGCTCGAGGAGTCGGACTTCCCCCGTGGCGACGTCCGCTACGCGGCGGTGCTGTTCATCGACCTCGTCGGGTCGACGTCGTTCGCCGTCGATCATCCGCCCGAACGCGTCGCCGAAGCATTGAACGAGTTTCTCGCGATCGTCGTCGAAACCGTCGACGACAACCTCGGCTTCATCAACAAATTCGAGGGCGACGCGGCACTCGCGATCTTCGGTGCGCCGCAGCCCATCGACGACCCGGCAACGGCTGCGTTGCGCGCCGCACGCGATCTGCGCGTCGCGCTGCAGGTACTCGACTCGATGGATTTCGGAATCGGCGTCGCAGCCGGACAGGTCTTCGCCGGCGACATCGGTGCGAAAACACGCTACGAGTACACCGTCATCGGCGAGCCGGTGAACTGTGCGGCGAGGCTGTCGGACCTGGCGAAGACCGAACCGTCGCGGGTCCTCGTCGCGGCGGATCTCGTCGACGTCGCCGCGGCCGACGAGGCCGAGCAGTGGCATGGCACAGGGCACGTCACGTTGCGGGGTCTGGCCGCGCCGACGGCCGTCGCGACGCTCGCGGGAAGCACTACCGGTCGCGAACGCGCTGAATGACCTCCCGCATCGTGTGCGGGTAGATGCCCTCGTCGGCCAGCTGACGACGAGTCTTGCGACGCGTCAGCAACACCCCGACGATCGCGACGATCCACACCGGGTACTGCGCGAGAAAGGCGACGCGGAACGCGTCGAACGTGTAACCGCCCAGCGCCTGCAGAATCCACCCGATCGCGGCGATCACGAGGAGCGACGCCGTGAACCCGCCGATGTTGACCATGCCCTGAGCCGTACCGAGGTTCGCGCTCGGGTTGAAGGTACGGGCGTAGTCGAACCCGATCATCGACCCGGGACCACCGACCGAGATGACGACGACCAGCAGCACCAGCAGCCACAACGGCGCGGGGCCGGGCAGCGCCAGCACGATGCCCCACATCGCGGCATTGCTGACCATGACGGCCAGCACCAACCACGACCGACGCATCGGATACCGGCCGGTGAGGATGCCGAGGCAGATGCCGGAGAACACCGACGACACCACCGAGATGGACAGCAACCCTCCTGCCGTCGACGCCGACAGACCCTGCCCGGACGTCAGGTACGGAATGCCCCACAGCAGCGCGAACACGGTGATCGAGAACTGCGTGCCCATGTGACTGAAGAAGCCGAGCCGCGTGCCAGGGCGCTTCCACACCTGGCCGATCGACCCGAACGTCTCCCGCAGGGACGTCGTCGATTCGACGACGTCGGCGCCGGCAGGTGTGTCCCGAATCAGGGACAACGCGAGCACGAAAGCCAACAGGCCGAGCGACGCGGCACTGCCGAACGCGAATGTCCACCCGGGTCCCTGCAGCAGAATCAGGAACGGCACCGCGGACAGAATTTGTCCCGACTGCCCGATCAGACCGGTCAGCTGCGACACGATCGGCACCTGACGCGGCGGGAACCATCGCGGCACCAGCCGCAGCACCGAGATGAACGTCAGGGCGTCACCGATACCGACGAGGGCACGGGCCGCGACGGCCACCGGCAGCGACTCCGTCACGGCCAGCATGACCTGCGCCGTCGTCATCAGAAGCGCACCGAGCGCGATCATCTTGCGCGATCCGACACGGTCCAACAGCAGTCCTGCCGGGATCTGCATCGCCGCGTACACGACGACCTGCAGCACGACGAACGACGACAACACCGCTGGGTTGATCGAGAAACGAGACGCCGCTTCGAGACCGGCGACGCCGAAAGCAGTGCGGTGAAGGATGGCGACGATGTACGCGAAGACGCCGACTCCCCACACGACCCACACCGTTTTCACTGTGAACATTCTGCCGGGTGGCCTGTGGAAGGATTCGACCCGGCGGCGCGAGGCGAAGAGAAAGTGAGCAATCCCATGACCGACAGCTACATCCTGGTGCTCAACGGACCGAACCTGAACATGCTCGGTACCCGTCAGCCCGACGTGTACGGTCACGAAACGCTCGACGACGTCGTCGCCCTGTGCGAGAAAACCGCTGCCGCGCACGGACGCGCCGTCCGCGCCGAACAGTCGAATCACGAGGGCATGCTCATCGACTGGATCCACGAAGCCCGTGGGAAGGCGTCGGGCATCGTGATCAACCCCGGTGGTCTCACTCACACGTCCGTCGCACTCCGGGATGCACTCGTCATCCCCGAGGTGCCCATCGTCGAAGTGCACATCAGCAACGTCCACGCACGCGAGGAGTTCCGTCACCACTCGTTCGTCTCCCCCATCGCCAGCGGAGTGATCGCCGGACTCGGCATCGCGGGCTACGGATACGCCGTCGAGCGGATCGTCGCTCTTACGTAGCGCTCAGGTTCGCGCGCTTATCCTGGCCGGAGGACTTTTTCGGGTGAGCGAGGGAACCAGTGAGCAACAACAGCAAGAAGAAGGCACAGGCAGCCGCTGCCGCTCTGCAGGGCAAGAGGGACAAGCAGCGCCGCACACTGATCCAGATCGGTGTCGCCGTCGTACTCATTGCGCTCATCGCCGTCATCGGATTCTCGATCGCATCGAAGAAGTCCGACGACAGCACCGCAACACCTGACGCCACCCCGTCGGCAGTCACCTCGGACGGCGCCATCCGCATCGGCGACCCGAACGCCGCCGTCGTCGTCACGGTCGTCGAGGACTTCCAGTGCCCGGCCTGTAAGCAGTTCGAAGCCATCAGCGGTGACACCCTCTCGGGCCTCGTCGCCGACAACACCGTCGCGGTCGACTACAAGCCCATCGCGATTCTCGACCGCATGTCGTCGACCAACTACTCCACCCGCGCAGCCAACGCGAGCATGTGTGTCGCGGACGCGGACATCGCCGATTGGCCGGCGTGGCACACGGCCATGTTCGAGCAGCAGCCCGCCGAGGGCGGCAGCGGTCTGACCGACGACGAGCTCGTCGCCATCGCTGCCTCTGCAGGCGCGGACAGTGCCGAGGTGGCCGGCTGCATCACCGACGGCACCTACACCGACTACGTCACCAGCCAGACCCAGACCGTGCTGCAGGGCGGCGTCACCGGCACCCCGACCGTCTCGGTGAACGGCACCGTGGTCCAGAACCCGACGCCGGACGGCCTGCGCGCGGCCATTTCCGCAGCACAGTGAGACCCGCGAGGGTCACCGCGTGGGTCCTGTCGATCGGCGGCGTCCTCGGACTCCTCGCCGCACTGACACTCACGATCGAGCGGATCAAGCTGCTCGAGGACGCGTCGTACGTGCCGTCGTGCAGCCTGAACCCGGTACTGTCCTGCGGCTCGGTCATGACCACCGAACAAGCCGCGGTCTTCGGATTTCCCAATCCGATCCTCGGCATCGTCGCGTTCTCGATCGTCGTCGTCACCGGCGTTCTGACGCTCGCGAAGGTCGAACTCCCGCATTGGTACTGGCTCGGTCTGAGCCTCGGCACGCTCCTCGGCGAGGTGTTCGTCCACTGGCTGATCTACCAGAGCCTGTACGAGATCGGCGCACTCTGCCCGTACTGCATGGTCGTCTGGGCCGTGACGATGCCGATCTTCGTCGTGTCGCTGTCGCAGCTGGTCGATCGCCAGAGCGCAGGCACGGCGGCGAGGCTCCTGCTCGAATGGCGGTGGACGATCCTCGCTGTCTGGTACGCGATCGTCGTCGTCGCAATCGGTATCCGCTTCTCGGATTACTGGGCGACGCTGATCTGAAAGACTTTCTAGAGCACTGCCACAGCGTCGATCTCGATCAGTAATTCGGGCATCGCCAAACGAGCTACTTCGACGACGGTCTGCGCGGGCCGTGTCTGCGGGAACAGCTCACCCAGAATTCTGGTGTACGTATCCAGATTGCCGATGTCGACGAAGTACACCGTCACCTTCACGACGTCGTCCAGCGTGCCGTCCGCGGCCGCGAGGATGAGCCGGATGTTCTCGAAGGCCAACCTGATCTGCGCCTCGACGTCGTCGATACCGGCGAATCGACCGTCGGCGGTGATCGCCGTCTGTCCCGACAGATACAGGGTGCGCGAGGCGTTCGAGGTGACGACGCACTGCGACAACAACTGCTCACCCGGGTCCCAGACTGTGTCCGGTGACAGCACTTTTCTGGTGATGACGACCCCTCCTTGTGATCGGGGACAACTTTACTGCGAACCCAACACCGGCACGGCCGTACTAGAACTCGTTTCCGTTTCGGCCCGCGAATCATCTCGGCAAGGCATGATGTGTGAGTCAGCTCACGCGAAGGGGTTGGCGTGGCATGTCGGGGAGAGCTCGAGCACCAGGAGTTGTACATGGCAGGCGATCCGATCGCAGTGATAGTTGCCGTCATCGTGTCCGCCGCAGGCGCCGTAGCAGGAACCGATCTCCCCCAACCTGTCCAGGATGCGGCCGAGGATGTGGCTGCCGCAGCGGAGAACAGCGCGCCCGGGCTGACGCAGCAACTCGACGACTTGCTGAAGTCGATGCCCGAGCCGGCGCGGGACGCGGCGAGCGCAGCACTCGACAACGGCGCCGCCGCCCTCGAAACCGCCACTGACCCACTGTTGCTCGAGAAGCCCGCCGAGCCGGAGGCGCTGCCGGCGCCGGAAGCCGGGGCCGCCCCGGCACCCGAGCCGCCGGTTCCGGAATCACCCACCCTGCCCACCACGGAATTGGCGGCGAGCGTTCCCGTCGCACCGAGTGCGTTCGCGCCGTCGCTGTTCCCGTCCGGTGCAGGCACGATGCAGTTCGGCTCACTCAGCTTCTCGCTGTCCGACCTCACCAACCAGACCGCGTTCATGCCTGCCGCCGAAGCCGTTCGCCGGGCACTGTTCCCGGGCATGCCCGCGACGTTCACCGGTGTCTCGCTGTCGCCGATCGGTGCGATCACCGCATTCGTCCCCTGGCTGACGCGCGCCGGATCGCTCTGCGAGGGCGTCACGGCCCCGACCATCGCTGCGCTGTACGCCGCGGAGAACGGTTTTCGCTACGGCCCGACGTCACCCGTGTCGAGTTCGGGCGCACGAGGCCCCGGCCAGTTCATGCCGTCGACGTGGCGCAAGTACGGCAAGGACGCCGACGGCGACGGAGTGGCCGACATCAACGGCATCGCCGACTCGGTCATGGCGTCGGGAAACCTGTTGTGCGACATACATTCTCAGGTATCGAAATGGAAGTCCGACGGACGAGTCCAGGGCGACACACTGGATCTGACGATCGCCGGGTACAACGCAGGCGCCGGGGCCGTGCTTCGATCCGGCGGAATGCCGTCGGGAACACCGGATTACGAGAATCAGACGAAACCGTACGTCGCCAAGATCCGAGCGATGGAACCACAGTTCGCCGCGTTGCTGACGCCGTTCTCGGCGCTCGACCTCGCCGGAATCGGCGGCCGCGTCGTACAGCTCGCCATGGACTACCTCGGCCTGCCCTACGTGTGGGGCGGCGGCAACATCAACGGCCCGTCGGGCGGCGGGTTCGACTGCTCAGGACTGACGTCGTACGCGGTGTACAAGGCGTCGAACGGCACGCTGAAACTGCCGCGCACGTCCGAGACTCAGTGGAACGTCGGTACCGAGATTCCGCTGTCGATGGCGCAACCCGGCGATCTGCTGTTCGGCAACTGGCAATCCGGCGGCCCCGGCCACGTCGCCATCTACATCGGCAACGGTCAAATGGTGCACGCACCCACCACGGGCGACGTCGTCCGAGTCGCACCGGTGTTCGCGGGCATGAAGGCGCGGCACGTGCTCTGAGCAGCTACCTCGCGTCGACGGCGCCGGTGTCAGTCGTCGTCGACGCCGCGGGCCACGAGGGCGTCGCCCATGGCATCTGCGGTCCGCAGTGCCCGCACGAGAACCGGTGTAGCCAGTGCCGTCATCGACCACTGCAGACCGCGCGCCTTCCGTGCCTCCGCGACCTCGTGCACGATCGTGGCGAGCAGCGGAATACACCGGATCGCGAGGGCGAGCATCAGACCGACGCGCTCTGGGTCGACGCCGAACCGTCGTAGCGGCTGCAGTGCGCGAGAGACGGTGTCGAGCATGTCGCTGATCCGCGTCGTCAGCGTGAAGAGTGCGGCCAGCGCGACGGAGATCAGCAACAGCCCGCACACGACGAGGGCACGCTGCCACGACGTGATGATCACCTGGAACACACCGATGATCAGGAGCATCCAGACGATCGGACGTAGTTGCGCGACAGCAACTTTCGCCGGAATACGGGCTGTCGCGAACAGTGCTGCGACGACCACCGCGACTGCACCGACGGCTACTGGCGTGCGGACCAGGATCGTCGCGGCGAGGATCGCGACGATGAGCAGCACCAGTTTGACGCCCGCAGGCAGTCGGTGCAGCAGCGAGTTCCCCGGTCGATACAGCCCGATCACGCGACGAGCTCTCGATAGGCGGGAACGGCGTCGTCCGGGGTGCCGTCGAAGGCGACGCGACCGTCGTCGATGACGACGACGCGCTCGAAACCGTCGAGCAAAGCCAGCTGATGCGTCACGACGATCACTTGCTGATCCATCGAATTCAGTGCCTCGGCGACGACGCGTGCGTTGCGCAGATCGAGCAACGTCGTCGGCTCGTCGGCGATGACGACCTCGGGATGCCGGATCAGCACGGCACCGATCGCGAGCAACTGCTTCTGCCCACCGGACAGCAGATGCGACGGATGGTCGGCATGGCCGTCGAGCCGAAAGCGCACCAGAATCTCCCGGACGCGTTCGGCGATCTCGGTCTTGCTCAGCCCGGATCGGCGTAGCGAGAACGCGAGATCCTCGGCGACCGTCGGCATCACGATCTGCGTGTCCGGGTCGGTGAAGACGAAGCCGACCTTCTTGCGGATCTGTGCGCCCTTCTTCGACGCGTCCACGCCGTCGACGGTGACGGTGCCCGACGTCGGGGTCAGCAGACCGTTGATCGTCCGCGCCAGCGTCGACTTGCCCGATCCGTTGGTGCCGATGATGCCGACGCGGCGCTCGGTAATCGTCACACTGATGCCGCGCAACACTTCTCGGTCCCCGAACGAATGCCGCACCGAGTCGAACACGATTTCGCTCACCACGCACGCTCCACTATCATCGCAATACCTTGCCCACCGCCGATGGCGCAGGCCGCAAGCCCCACCTCGGGTCCGTCGTCCACAAGCATTCGAGCTGCCAAGCGCACCAACAGAATTGCGCCCGACGCGCCCCACGGATGCCCCATCGCAATGGCCCCTCCCTGCGGGCAGACGATATTCTCGTCGATGCCGAGGCTGTCCGTCACCGCCAGGACGACCGACGCGAATGCTTCGGTGATCTCGACGATTCCGACGTCCGCCAGCGCGACGCCGGTGCGTCGTAGTACCTTCTCGATCGCAGGCACCGGACCGAGGCCCGGTAGCGCCGGATCCGACCCGGCCACCGCCGAACCCAGAACACGCAGTGCGGGAAGTCCTTTCGCGCGCGCTTCCGTCGTCACCGCGAGAGCGGCTGCGCCGTCGGAGATTCCGCACGAGTTGCCCGCGGTCGCGGTGCCGTCGGCGCCGAAGCTCGGTCGCAGACGCGAGAGCCTCTGCTGTGTCATGTTGGGCCGAATGCGCTCGTCGCGAGGAAGGCCGGCGATCGGGACGATCTCGTGGGAGAAGTCGGTGGCCGCGGCGCGTGCATGCGACCGCGCGGCGTACGCGTCCTGCCGCTCGCGGCTGATTCCGAGCTTGCGCGCGAGATCGTCGGCGGCGACGCCCATGTCCGGGTCGGGAAAGCCGTCGGGCGCGAAGGGAGCACGGGTGTAGCGGACGGGAGTTTCATCAGATGCCGGTGGCCAGAAGCGCCACGGCGCGGTACTGGCCGACTCGACGCCACCGGCCAGGATCAGCTGGTCCTCGCCGCTGCGGACACGCATCGCAGCGTGCATGACGGCGTCGAGGCCCGATCCGCATTGGCGGTCGACGGTCACGCCGGGCACGTCGACGCCGAGTCCGGCGCGCAGGGCCGCGATGCGGGCCGGGTCACCGCCCGGACCCAGGCAGTTGCCGAGCACGACGTCGTCGACCTCGTCGGAGCATCCCGATTCGCGCAGCGACGTCACGACCGCGGACAGCACGGGCGCGGCAATATCCGTCGTCGTCAGATTCTTGAGACCGTGCCCGGCATTTCCGATCGGCGTCCGCCACGGCGCAACCAGAACGGGCATCGCAGTCATGACAACGAGTCTTTCACCCGACCACGCGCGATCTTTCCGCTGCCCGTACGTGGCAACTCGTCGACGACCACCCAGCGGCGTGGAACCGCCTCTTTCTGCAGTCGGCGACGGGCGTGCTGTTTGACCGTGTCGAGGTCGCCGTCCAGCTCGACCACCGCGGTGACCGTCGCGCCGAGCACGTCGTGCGGTGTACCGATCGCGGCAGCTGCTCGGACACCGTCGATGGCGTCGAGAATGCGTTCGACATCCTCGGCGACCACGGTCGTGCCCCCGACGTCGATGACCGCATCGCCGCGGCCGAACACGGCGAGTGTGCCGTCGTCGGACAGCTCGGCCAGGTCGCCGACGCCGACCCACTCGGGCGTTCCGAGCGCGGCGTACGGGCTGCGGACGACGAGCAACCCGTCGTCCACTCGTGCCTCGACGCCGTCGAGAAGCCTCAGCGGTTCGGGCACCCTGCGCGCGGCAACGAGCGATAGCTCGGCGGCGCCGTAGTACTCGATGAGGTCGAGGCCTGCGGCACGCTCCTGCGCGCCGGCGTCGAGTGCGGTTCCGGCGACGACGACGGTCCGCAGCTGTGGGGCGTCGTGCACGAGCAGCCGCAGTACCGCAGGCACGGCGTGCGCGGCCGTCGCGATCTGCTCGTCGTCGGTGACGCACGCACCGATGTGCAACGCGTGGACGGCCGCGAAAAGGTGCATCGTCGCGTGCAGCGGGCCGGTGATCAGGACCGTGTCCTCGGGCTTCAGACCCGTGACCGCGGTGAATGCATCGAAGCTGTCGGCCCACGACGCGACGGTGCGTGCCAGTGGCCTGGGGCGTCCGGTGGATCCGGATGTGGCGACGAGCAGCCAAGCTCCAACGGGAATTTCGCGGGACTCGGGCCTCGCATCGGGATTCTCGACGCGTACTGCTGTGCCCCGGCGGGCAGCCGCGAAGACGGCGACGAGGGCCGTCGGAACATCGAGTTCCGACGCGTCGCACACGGGCTCGTCGGGCCACGCGTCGATCGCTGCGTCGAACTCGGCATAGGTGACGGTCCGGCCGGCCCACCTCAGTGCCGGCGCGTCACCTACTCCGCCGAGCACTTCGGTCACGAACGGATCAGGCCCGGGTAGGCGCGGTGCACGCTCTTGGCGACGACGGTAGCGATGACGACCTTCAGCGCATCACCGGGCAGGAATGCGAAGTTGGCGGAGATGGCACCCCAGACTCCGATGTCCGTCCGCAGCAGCAGGCCGAATGTGCCGAAGACGTAGATGACGAGGATGCCGCCGAGCGCGTTGATCAGCAGACCGAGCACGACGGGGTACTTCGGCAGAATGCGTGCCGTCAGCAGGCCGATGACGAAGGCGGCGGGAATCCAGCCGATCAGGTATCCGGCGCTGGGTCCGGCGAGAGCGGTCAGACCCGTCCGTCCACCCGACAGCAGGGGTAGGCCGATCAGCGTCAGTGCGATGAACACGACGACGGCCAGCGTCCCCTTGCGGGCACCGAGGATCGCTCCGGCGAGGATGACGCCGAGCGTCTGCAGCGTGATCGGAACACCACTGAAGCCGACGGTGATGGCGCCGGGCAGGCCGAGCGCTGCCAGCAACGCAGCGAATACAGCGATCTGAGCCATGTCACGGGCCGAGATACGGAAATTCGAACCGGCCACTGTCGACTCCTGTGCGCCTGCCATGATCACTCCTCGTGATGCGAACTTGAACGGCGTTCAAGGTAGCAGGTGGGAGCGGCGGTTCGAAAACGACTCGACCACCCACAGCACGAAACCGAGCGCGGGGAACGCGGCACCCAGCGCGCACACTGCCGGCCATCCCGCCCACGTGTAGACCACGACGGACAGTGCACTGCCGATCGACCCCGCCAGGAAGTAGGTGGTCATGTAGGCCGTGTTGAGTCGGCTGCGGGCGTCGGGTCGTAGCGGGTAGAACAGGCTCTGGTTGCTGATGTGGGTGCCCTGGATGCCGAGATCGAGCAGCGCGACACCTGCCGCCAGAGCGAGAACGTGCTGCTCGCCGACGGCAAGGAGCAGGAAACTGAGCGACGTGACGAGGACGAACAACCCTGTCTGGCGCTGCGCGTAGCCACGATCGGCGAGCCGACCCGCGAACCGCGCCGCCAGCGCACCGGCGACGCCGACCAGCGTGAACAGCCCGATTCGCGCGTCGGACCAGCCATAGGCAGGCCCCGCGAGCAGGAATCCCACCGACGTCCAGAACACCCCGAACGACGCGTAGGTCGTGGTTCCGTACGCGATCCGCCACCGGAGAACGCGCTCTTCGCGAACCAATGCCACGACGGACGCCAGCAGACCCCGATACGTGAGCGAAGCGTCGGGCGGAACCGTCGGCAGGGTCCGCACCAGCAAATACGCGAGAACCATCAACGACGCCGCGACCACGAAGACAGCCCGCCAACCGCCGACCTGAGCGATGAGACCGGCGACGACCCGCGACAACAGAATGCCCAGCAACAGCCCGGTCATGACGTTGCCGATCACGCGTCCGCGTTCGTCGTCGGTGGCCAACGACGCGGCCAGCGGCACCAGAACCTGACCGACCACGGAGCCCGCACCGGCTATCACGGCTGCGCTGGCCAGGACCTGCCACGATGGTGCTGCTGCCATGACCACGAGGGCCGCGCACGTCACGGTCAGCATGACCGCCAACAGCTTTCTGCGTTCGACGAGGTCACCGAGAGGGACGAGCATCGCCAGCCCCACCGCGTACCCGATCTGGCTCGCAGTGACGACCAGTCCGACATTCGTGGTCGACGCGTTCAGACTCTCGGCGATCGCGTCGACCAGTGGCTGCGCGTAATAGCTGTTCGCCACCACGAGGCCGGAAATCAGCGCCATCACCGCGGTCAAGCGTGAGTCCAGTGGCGCGTCGGCAGTTGCACGTGTTCGCATCACTGCATCGTCGCGAGAATCGCTTCATCGATCCAACACATAATTTCTATTGTTTCGTTCGATAGAGTCGAACAATGGAACTGCGACAACTCGAACACTTCGTGGCGGTCGCAGACCTCGAGCACTTCACCAAAGCCGCAGAGCGACTGCACATTTCCCAATCGGCTCTGAGTTCGTCGGTGCGAGCCCTCGAACGTCAGGTGGGCGCCCAGCTCTTCGAACGCACGACGCGACGCGTCCTGCTGACATCCGCTGGTGCCGTTCTGCTTTCACATGCTCGCCGCATCATCGGCGACGTGGCCGCCGCCCGTGACGATCTCCGAGGCGTGGACAACCTCGAATCAGGATCACTGGCGGTCGCTGCCGTGCAGACGTTCACCGCCGTGGACCTCCCCGCCGTCCTCGAAACGTTCCATCAGGATTACCCGAGGGTGCAGGTCGTGCTGCGCGAGGCAACCACGACGACGTTGCTGGACGCAGTCGAGGATGGCTCGCTGGACTGCGCGTTCGTGGCCTTGGATGCGCAACCGGTGCCCACATCCCTGTTCACACTGCGCACCTACGACGAGCCCCTGACGGCGGTGGTGGGCGCGAGTCACCCGCTCGCCGACCGCCGCCGCGTCGCACTGTCGACGCTCGGCGAGTACCCGTACGTCGATTTCGAGGCGGGCGTCGGACTGCAAACCGTGGTCGACGCGTTGTTCCACGATTCGAAAGTGGAGCGCGACATAGCGTTTCGAGTCAGCGACATGCGTCGTCTCCTCGATCTCGTGGAACGCGGGCTGGGCGTCGCGGTCATACCCGTGGCCATCGCGCAGGAACGACCGACTCTGCAGCAGCTCGACATCGACGTCGTCCCCGCGCCTCGGCGATCGTTGGCGCTGGTAAGTCGTACGCGGCGTCCGGTCAATTCGGCTGCGCGGGTTTTTCTCGACCGTATCGGCATACGCGAGTCAAGAGTAGAAAAATAGTAGGGCGGGTTTGCGTAGCCGTTTCGACGACAGCGACTGGCTTTTTATTTTTTCTGCGCTACAGTCGGCATCAAGACTTCGAGTGGAAAGAAGGTGTGGGCCGTGATCCCCGACGTTGCGCAGGTGGGTTAGCGTTTCGGCGCTTCACCACCTCGCGTGCGATCCGCGCATACTCCGACTGGATCGCCTGCAACGCATATCATTTCGGCCTCGTCCGCTGAACATTTCGGACCATCCTCGTCCGAGGCTGCCCATTTCCGCGTCACTTTTTCAGTTGCAGAGCCAACCTCTCTCGCGACGAAGCATCATTCGCATCGTCGCCCCCAAAAAAACACTGCGCCAGGAGAAAATATGACTGTCATCGACAATGCGCCGATCGGCTCGTCGAATTCGGATGATCTCCGCGACGAATTGACGGTCTTGACCGAGCGGCGAACGGTGCTGTCGCACGACGTCGCAGTACATCGTGCGATGGGAGACCTCGACAACAACGACCCCTACCATCGCGCACTCGAGTCACTGCTCACGGTGGACCGTCGGATGGCCGAGCTGAACGCACTCATCGCCGGCAGCACCACCTGCACGCCGGTAGAGAACGGAACGGCCCACGTCGGTTCCGTCGTCACAGTGCGATTCGGCGACGACGACAACGACGTCGAGACTTTCACTCTCGTGAGTTCCGGCATTCTCGCCGATGCCGGCGTAGGTGATACCTGCTCGTCGACGTCACCATTGGGTGCGGCGTTGGTCGGCAGCAGGGCAGGCGACACACGCACGTACACGCTTCCGACGGGCTCGTCGTGCACGGTGCACGTCGTCGGAATTGCGTGACGTCCCGGTCGTCACCTTTCCGCCGACTATCGCCCTACTGTCCCGAGAAATCATTCCAGCAAACGAGGTGGATGTGACCAGCACATTCGCAGTAAAAACACCGAGGCCGCTCGAACCCGTCGGAAAGTTCTCATTTTCCCTCGCAGACGAGCGTTGGCATTGGTCTCCCGACGTGGCCGCGTTACACGGTTACCCCGCCCAGGAAATGGCACCGACCACCGCAACGGTCCTTTCTCACGTTCACCACGCCGACCGCGGCCACGCTTTCGGTGTCATGGCGAAAATGGCCGAATCCACGACGCCGACTTCTCGGAAGATTCGTATTCTCGACACCCGCGGACATTGTCGACACGTCGTGCTGTTGGGTAGCCGAGCTGCGGGTTCGACAGCGCACGACCTGAAAACCTCCGGTCTTTACATCGACATCACCGAAACATACGACCACGATGTCGAACTGGCCGTCGCGGAGCGTGGTCACAGCGCCGGTACGACGCAGCCGCGCATCGATCGAGCTACCGGAATGTTGATGCTGATCTACGGAATTTCCGCCGACCGAGCGCTGAACCTCTTGATGTGGCGCTCGCACGACACCGGTACCGAAATATCCTTGATTGCAACACGATTGCTCGACGCCGTCGGTGAGTGCGGCATGGCGGAGCCACCGTTGCGCGAGCGCTTCGATCATCTGCTCCTCACCGCACACACCCCGCGTCCATCTCTCATGGACAAACCGACAACAGTTCCAACTATCGAAAGGCCGATCGCGTTGGCTGACCGGATGCCAGGACTATCTCTTCGAAAACCGACGCAGTCACTGAAGGAGAAGCGCGCCGAAAAGCGCGCGAAAGCTCTCGACGATGCCTCGACGACGCGGAAACGTAAGCGTTGAAGTGGCCCGTAATAACTACCTTCGCAAGTTCGGGTCAGAGTAGTGCGCGCCTTGGATGGTTCCCTCGACGAGTACCCGTCGGGAATTATCTGCCGGCTTACTGAGGTAGAACGCTAAACGAGGGCAACAACGCAGACTCGCTGTCCGTGCCGAGTTTTCGATGCTCGCAATCCAATCGAAGGGATGCGTTCATGACCTCATGATCCACCCCGGCCGTTGCGCTGCGCGCACATGCTCATCGACCATGTGCAGGCAGAAGGACGCCCAGAACTCGTACCCGCCCTACACGCGCAGATACGGGCCATGATCGATGTCCTGAACGCATGCCTGACCAGCGCGCCTCGAACCTGAAGTACCCCAGGTTTTGTTCCTATGCGGTTACGAGGGCCGGGGTGGCCGACTCGCTGGGTTGTGAGATGTCGATCAGGGTGGTCTCGTATTCAGCCGGGGGCATGTAACCGAGCGCTTCGTGCAGACGCTGATGGTTGTACCACCACACGTATTCGAGCGTCGCGAACTCGACGTCGTCGACCGTTCGCCACGGTCCACGCCGGCGGATCAGCTCGGTCTTGTAGCTCGCGTTGACGCTTTCGGCGAGGGCGTTGTCGTAGGAGTCGCCAACCGTGCCCACCGACGGTGTGATGCCCAGCTCGATCAAACGATCGGTGTAGGTCACAGACAGGTACTGCGACCCGTGGTCGGAATGATGTGTCAACCCGGATAGATCGGTATTCGCCTGCCACACAGCGTGATCGAATGCAGGGAGGGGCAGGTCTTCGGTGCGCATGGACGACGCCACGTGCCATCCCACGATCTTGCGGGTGCACACGTCCGTGACGAAGGCGACGTATGCGAAACCCTGCCACGTCCGGACGTAGGTGATATCGACCACCCACAATCGATTCGGTTGTGTTGCAACGAAATTACGTTTCACACTGTCCCGCGGCCGCACCCCAGCAGGGTCGGGTCGGGTGGTGAACACCTTCTTCGAGCGTTGCACACCGCGCACCCCGGCGCAGCGCATCAACCGGCGCGTCTGTTCACGGCCGACCCGAACACCCCGGCGGCTCAGCTCTGCGTGCATCTTTTTGACTCCGTACACCGAGTAATTGTTCTCGTGCACGGTCTTCACCAGTGGCACCAGTTCGCCGTCGCGGATTGAACGTGCCGATGCAACACGGCTTTTCGCTGCACGATAGCCTCGCGAGGTAAGGAAGACCACACCCGCCGCCCGCAGAGCGCGACAGATGAACGAGGGTCTCGAAACGATCGCGGTACGCGTCGATGAACGCGATCATCTCGTCGTGGTCCGGTCGAGTTCCGAGGCGAAAAACGCGCTCGCCGATTTCAGTAGCTCGTTCGTTCGCTCGAGTTCGGCGACCCGCTTCTTCAGCCTGCGGATCTCGTTGTGCTCGTCGCTGCTGACCCCCCGCCGTTCACCGGCATCGACCTGGGCCTTGCGTCGCCACCTGCGCAGCGTCTCCTCACCGATCTGCTGCTTCGAGGCGACCCGGCGAATCGCCTCGAACTCCGAGAGCTCGGCGTCGGATTCCAACACCGTCTCCACCATGCGCACTGCTCGCTGCCGGAACTCCGGCGGGTACTGACGTGGCATAGCTCCATCCTCCTACAAAGAACGGAACAAAACCTGGGGTACTTCAAACCTGCCGTCGTGCGATCGGCGAGGATAGGAAGATGTTGATTTCGGTAGGGCACGGCACACTCGATCGGCACGGTCTCACCGAGTTGTTCCGCACCGCTGAACTCGATGCGATCGTCGATATCCGCAGATTCCCCGGCAGTCGCCGAAACCCCGACGTCGCAGCAGATGCCATGGCACAGTGGGTACCTGCGATCGGAATTGCGTACCTGCACGAGCCTCGGCTCGGTGGCCGTCGCCGTCTGCCGGCAGGCGAGCCCGCACAAGACACTTGGTGGCAAGTCCCTCAATTCGCGGCTTACGCTGCGTACACCCGAACACAGGACTTCGCCGACGCGATCGGCGAACTGCTCGAACGCTCGACGGAGAGCGCAGTTGCCATGCTGTGCAGTGAAAGCGTGTGGTGGCGGTGTCATCGCCGCCTGGTCGCCGACGTCGCCACCCTGCAATACGGTGTGACAGTGCATCACCTCGCACACGATGGAAAAATGTCCCTACATCCTGTCGCCGCCGGCGCCCGGCTTCGCGACGACGCAGTGGTGGTATGGGACGGCGACCGATCACCCTGACCTACCGAAGGTATTGAGACACAGTGCAGTAACCCAGTACGGCGTCACCGACCACAGTGGGACAGTGCTCTGCACCGAAGGCATCAGGTAATACCGACAGGTCTTCGTGCATGACCTCGACGCCGCGGGAACCAAGCGCAACGCAAGACGGGCGCCTGGGCCGGAATGGGCGACCGATCGACCGTCAGCCCAGCCTTGATGACGCCACGACACAGACACCGATGGACCACGATCCATTCGACTGAAGAAAGTCGACTTGGCACGATGAGCTGATGACAACCAAGTTGACCATGGACTTCAGGTCTCCGCTGCCCGCGGGGTGGTCGGAACTGGACAGGGTTGTGCAGGAACAGTATTGGGAGATATTCGAGGGTAGATACGGGTTTCGCCCTGGGATCGACTCCGAGACGTGGCCAGCAATCATAGAACCGTCTCCATCGATAACCTTCGACGTAAGCGCCGACCCCATCCGCACGAAGTCGTCCGCCGCTGCCCGAGTAGACGCGGTCAACGCCGAAGCCCTGCGGTGCTTCGTCACCGAATTCGCTGACGACCCCACCTTCGTGGTCCTCGACTGGCAACACAGGTGCTACCGCTTCGACGCGAACGCCCACGCCGCCGCAATGGAGCACGCAGAGTGGCGCGTGCCCGTCTACCCGAACGGCGATTACTACATCTTCGGCCGAGACAACTTCAGCGAGGGCACGTTCGGCCACCCTTGGGAACAAACCTTGTGCGTGTACGGACCCCGAATGGTCGCCACGCTCGGACGCACACTCGCCACCTGGCTCCCCACACTCCGTACCAACGGCCACCCGATCGACTGACGTCGACTGGCTCTCGCGCCGGTCCCGTGGGCGTGGCCGACGCAGCGTTACCCGGCCCGCCGATCCATCGCAGATCAGTGCAGACACCGTTTCCAGGACGATGCCGCATACTCGACCAGAACGCGGACCTCTGTCAGAACCCTCGAGGTCAGCTCGGAGAGAAACCCTGAGTGTCCAGCGAAATCCACAACGATGCGAAGCCGACGTAGATCAGCGTGAACCCGATCAGAAAACTAGCTACCACCGCACGTCCCCGTCGGGATCGCCACAACACCAACGCCCCTACGCTGTACATGATCGCCGGCGGGACCAACCATGTCAGCCAGTAGGCGATAGGCGGGCCAGGTGCAATCGAGGCCCGATCCTTCACGGGCACAGCGAAGATCGGCAATAGATCAGGTGCATTACGAACTGCCCACGTTGCGCCGAACCACCCCAGGACACACCCCATCAGCACGCCCAGAAATGGAAGAAACGCAGTGAGCGCACCGGACTCGCTTCGGTCGTCGTCGTTCAACGGCGTTCGGTGGCTTCGAAAGTCATGGACCAAGCTTCTCATCTTTCGAACGGACCGCGCTGCCGCGTGCGCCCCTGACCTCAACTGGCACATAGACTGACGCGACGATCGAAAGAGGGCGAACTATGCGAAGTCTGTGGGAGCAGCTGCGGAGCGACAGCCTGATCTGGCGGTTCCCGCTTTTCGACGGCGCAGGCCAGCCCATGGGCAATCCCGAGTTCGATCCGCCCGAGGCATGGATGCGTGCGCTCGACGCCGTCGGGCGCGACTTGCAGTGCCTTCGGGCGGGGCGTGAGGTGACGATGCGTCATCTGACGTGGGAGTTCGAGATCGATCCCGACTATCACGTGTCCATTGGCTGGGATGGCAACGACGATATCGGCGGCTTCGGTCGCGGCGCGGGAATGTCGATGGACGCGTCCTACGCCGATGCCGCCGCATGGGTGGCGGAAGTTGTGCAAGACAAACTCGCTGGATACCAATTCGTACAATGGCCGAGCCGAGGGCGGTATCTGTTAAGGCCACGGGCCGACGAGACCGGTGCACGATGGGTCGACCCGCATGATGGGAGCGTCGTCGCCGATATCGGATCCCTCTGCAGACACCGATAGAGCAAGGGCCGGTGTCCTCTCGTAGCGTTCGAACGTGTTCGACGCATGGAGCGCGAGATGGGTACCCAACTGGCTTCGACGACTTCACCGCGACCCACCTCGACGGCCAGTGGTACGAGCTCATGGCTGTGTGGCACGACCGATCTTTCAACCGCCGATCGACGACCGCACACATTGCCCTCGACGCGAACGGTCAGGACAAAAGCGACGCGACGTCGAGTTCGACTGTCCTGCCGCCCCTTTCGATTCCGCGCACACCGAGCCCGGCAATCCAAATGCGGCCTTCCTCATCGACAGTGACATCGGGCCTGGACGTCTCGATCGGCCGAACGGACAACACCGCGAATGTGACTGGATTCAGTACGACGAACAACCATCGCCCGTCTTCTCTCGGCGGGAGCTGATCACCGTCGTCGACGGGCCACCACCCGTGATGTCCATAACCGCTCGGGCGGTGCTGAACAATCCATACATGGTTACCTATCCGCCCGCCCGACAGAAATCGCTGCGCGAGTAACGTCTCGCCCGACCGAGCGTCAATGACGCCGTGGTAGGTGAACACTCGAATGCCGGCGACTGTTCGAACCACGAATAACGCTACGGGGCTCTCGATTTCATGACCTGGACGGTAATAGCCGCTTCGGTCGATCTCGGAAACCTCGACAGTGCGGCGGGGACGTCCCAGCGTCAGCAGCAGGAAACCTGTATCGGTCGGAGCGCAATCGATGACAGGGCGCAGACCGCCGCTAGGCGTCGAAACATTCTGTTGCTCACCACTACTGCTGATGATGACTACGTGGTCTTCGGTGACGACCAGCAACGAACCTTGTCGGGCGGTCGCGAATCGGACGGGACCCAAATCGAACCGGACAACGGACACAACGCCGTCAACAATGTTGCACCGCAACACGTCCGATCTACCGGCGACCCAGCATCCTGAATAGTCAGCGAACACCCGTCGTGGTCGGGGATCCGCGAGCGCGCTCACCACACCCGCAGGCAGCACGTACTCAGTCGCTGCCGCAGCACCGATCGGATCGACAACACGCACTAAGACCGGCAACTCCCCGTCCAGGAGCCACAGCGTCGATCCAGCGGCGCTGACGGCCGACGGTACGACGCGAGGCCGGATCGGCGCCGGCGGGACGTTGTCGAGGTCGAGGTCGATCACCACTCCCATGTGGTGCCGCCTGCTGTCGCCTGGTTCAGGATCCCGGTCGCCGGGGACGTTGTCGAACCACCGCGGCGACGTCTCGATATCCTCCAACTCGAGCGTATCGGCCGTGCAGTGAATCCAACCCTGATCACCGTAGACCAGCGTGCCGAACACGTTGCGAACCCGCGTCACCAGACCGCGCACAGGTTCAGTCCGGCCGGCATGATCGACGAAGAAGCTCCCATTTTCGGCGATCTGCCCGACAACCGGGCGATCTGCCCGCCATGCTGCCGACCATCCGTCGCCCCGAAGTACGGTCTCCCACTGCAAGTGACCATCGGGGTGGCGCAACGGTTCGCGGTCCAACGTGGGGTGCGCGACGGCTCGAATCGACCCGAGTCTCGGATCGGTGACGGGTTCTGCGCAACGAAAGAACTCGAGGCTGATCGCCAACGGCTCCCCCACCGCGGGCGGCCGGACTGATCCGTCCTCGATTAGCCACCCGTCGACCATCACGGTCAACACACGCACAGTCATCGGCCTGGATTCGCTTGTAGGACATCGTCGACCGTGTGGCCGATCCAGCGTTCGTACTGATCCGCGGGCGCCAGCTTCGGAAAGAATTCCCGTCGCAGATCGGCAATGATCTTTGGGTAGTCGTAGTCCTGACTCTGCAACAACACTCGCCCTGGGACATCGACCCGTGCTTGTACTTGGGCCACGGTGTGGAGAACGTTGAACACTGCCGGTAGTGGCTCGCTCCCGCTTGCGTCTGTCAGAGCGTTCACCGAGGCCAAAGCAAGCGTCGGGACCTGTTCGCCGTTGTCCGACGTTTCCCACAGATGGATGCGTGCGTCGTCGTGGAAGGCGTCCCACACTTTGGTGCTGTGCCGGTCGTCGAACGGGACTGGAAGCGGAGAGCCGTTGTCGAACGCCTCGAGGCCCCCGCGGATCCAATCGATGTCCGCGACACCGGCGATCGTGTAGGCCCGTCGCGCCGCCCATGCAGCGATCGTGCGGAGTTTCGGTGCCCGGGCACGTGCGAGTGCGTCGACGAGCATTCTGTCGTGAAACGCGAATCGTTTAGAGTAGTAGATGCGCTGCAGTTTTTCGGTGGGAGGGCGCCCACCCCAGTCGATGGCTTCCTGCTTGGCCCAGATGGCCATCTGCTCGTACCCGTACTTGATGTAGAGGGTTGCGTCCCCGGCGGGATCGGGGTCCCACCAGTTTCTGACCTTGTGGACGATGATGTCGTCGTTCCAGGCAGTGTCGGTCTTGTGGAGTCGACGCATCGCGGCGGTTTTGGCGGCTCTCCAGGTCTGAACGAGGTACGACTCCGTTGGGTCGGTGACGGTCAGGTCCCAATTCGCATCTCGCCCGCGTCCGCTGACTCGAAAAGTGTTGATTCCTCTTACAACTGACAGCACCGGAAAGTCCTCAGCGACCTCGCCGCCCATGGTGAGGACTCGGAACGGTTTGCTTACCTTGATCGTGGCTTCTTCGATGACTTCCCACTCGCCGCTGGTGCTGGGGTCGCCGGGATCGGTTTCAAGTAGCTCGACCATCACCGATACCGGGCCGTAGGCGACCCCGGTCATGACAGTCACGAAGTTCGGCCCGACTTCGATGACGCTGCCGGTCGCAGTCGGTTCGTAGGTCTCTGCGGACTGCGATCCCACAACGAACTGGTGATGGTCAGCATGGACAGTTCCGGTGTACGTCACGAAATCGGTCCCGGCAGCGGATTTGTTCCAGCAGTCCGCCGGTTGCTGCCGAGGAAAGACCAGGACTCACCGCACGTCTTCATGACCGAAGCTTACGAGATGACCAACGGCGACATCGGGTCCATAAGTTTCCGCAGTCCCTTTTGATTAGGTTGCGTGGACGTCAGTGGGAACAACACCCGTCGACATGCAATCCCTGGCGTTGTCAGCCTCCGGATCGCGCTGCGTGCACGCGCAGACGAGCTCGTCGGGCGGACCGTGCGCTGCGTGGCAATAGCCCTTCCAGTCGGCGGCCTGGTTGCCACCGCGGCCGGGGTCGGGACAGCATGGCTCTACGACTTCACCACCCGCGTGTCGACGACGATTCCGGTCGTCCTTGCGGTGCTGCTGGTTCTCGCCGCCACATTCGCTTTGGCGCGACTGTGGGCGCGGCGTGTATCGGCCACCTGACTTCGCCGACAAGGGGCGAGCGCACCTCACTCCTCCAGGCTTTGACAAATTTACCCTTCGATTGTGCGGTTTCAAGGGTCGAAAGCGCACAATTGGAGGGTAGATTTCGCTAACTTCCTATAGACCACGTCCAGTGTCCGGTCACAGCTCAGGATCGGCTGCGAATCGAGCCAGCTCGGTGCTCACCACCTCCGGAAGGCCGTTGTTCTGAGTCTGCGCCGCCGTCAGCACGTCGAGGTGGTTGTACCCCTGCACGACGATTCGCGTGTCGTTCGGATGGCCCGACGGAGGCAGATCGATTCCGCCGCTTCCCTGCAGCGTGAGGATCGGGCTACGGTCCGCTCCGTCTCGGTGTATCCGATGTCCACTGATCGCGGTGGCGCCCGATTGAGCCAGATCGAACGTCAACGCAGTCGGGAAATACCACTCCGTGAAGTCCAGCGGCGGCTCCGCGAGACTGCGAGCCAGCTGAGTGATGGATGTGACCTCACTGGTGGAATCGGTGTAGCGCGCGGTCTGCTCCGAGCCGTCGAGCGCGTCGTAATCGTTCCAGGTGTACACGACGTCAGGATCGCCGAACACCGCCGGTGCAGCTTTGCGCGCATCGCCGAGCGCACTACCGATCACCGGAAGTGACTCCATGCCGGGCAGAGTGGGAAACGACTTGTCCACGACGGGCTGTGCGCCGATGAAGCCGACGCTTGCCTGGAGAAAGCCGAAAGGCTGGGAATTGTCGTCGAGCAGTGCGCCGAGCACGGCGTCGTTGGTGGCGTTCAGGGTTCGCACCGACGGGCTGCCCGTCGCAGCCGTCGCGGTGTCCTTCGACAGCAGAACCCGCAGTGTCGCATCGATGTTCGTGTTGCGCGGCAGAACGTCAACGAGATCGTTCACGCCGTCGGGATCGATGCTGGCTGCGACGCCCGCCATCGCAAGGAGATTTGTGGTCTCGGGGTTGATGACGGCCGGTAGTCGCAGCACCGGCAGTGCACCGTCGACACGGGCCGCGAGGTCGGCGATCGGATCGGCCACTGCGCGAGGCACTTCCAGATCCGGAATGCCTCTCAGCAGGGGTGGCGTTCCCGCTTTCACGATGGTGTCGAGCGCGAAATAGCCGGCGCACTGGTTGAATCCGGCGTCGTCGAGTGTGCCGGGATTGCCGTCGAAATCCCACTCGGCGAAGTAGCCCGTCACGAAACCGCCGAGCGAGTGTCCGCCGCACAGCATCTTCTGTTTGCGCATGGCCGGATCCGGCATCTCGATGCGCATCACGTCGTACTGATCCCGCAGCGTCTGTTCGAGTCCCTGGCGCGCGAGCCACGCCGTCGCGTCGCCGTCGACGAAACCGCCGAATCGTCGACCGTCCACCTCGGCGCCGCCGTAGTAGTAGTCCGACGCGACCGTCAGATCTCTCGCTGCCAGCGCCGCCTGCGTACCGGTGTGGTCCTCCATGCAATTGGACCGTCGATCCAATGCCCAGAACTCGATATGGGATCCCGCCGCGGCGGCAGCGGACACGGTGTTACGGGCAACGGACTCGAAGGCACCGGCACCCTCGTAGATTCCCGGTTGCGCGACCAGAATGCGGTCTGCCGCGGTCGATTCCGTCGGGCCATCGACCGACCGCCACCGCAGATAGGAGAGGTAGTCGCATTCCGGAGGACGTCGGAGCGCGTCGGGCGGTAGTGGGGCAAGCACCGACACGACGGATCCGACGACGTCGGTGACCGGCGACGACGATTCGATCTGCTCCTCGCTTCGCGAGACGACAGGTTGCGCGACCGCCGGAATGCCTGCCAGTAGCAACACGACCATTACCCCGAAAACCGTCGACATCGTTCGCACGCGTTGGTCCCCCCCGGATTCACTCACCGCTGTTCGACGAGGAGACTCTAGAACGAGGGACCGACATCCGTGCGCGATACGGTGGTACTCATGACGCGAACTTTGGTGCTCATGCGACACGGCAAGTCCGCCTACCCCGACGGGGTGGAAGATTTCGACCGCCCCCTCGCCGAGCGTGGCGAGCGCGAAGCGGGACTGGCAGGCCAGTGGATCACCGAGCACTTCGGCGCCGTCGACGCCGTGTTGTGCTCGACGGCAACGCGCACCCGCGAAACACTCGCCGCAACGAAGATCGACGCACCCGTGACCTACGAGGAGCGCATCTACGGGGCGTCGCCGGAGGAGATCATCGACGAGGTCGCACTGACCGACGACTCCGTCTCGACACTGCTCGTCGTCGGCCATGCGCCCGGAATACCGTTCACCGCACTGGAATTGGGCGAAGCCACCGGCTCCGAGGCAGCCATCGAGATCGGCCGCAAATTTCCGACGTCGGCGATCGCTGTTCTCACCTTCGACACGTCATGGTCGGAGATCGGACGCGGCACCGGCGCGCTGACGCACTTCCACGTGCCGCGCTAGCTCAGCTCTTCAGTTTCGCGCCGACGAACCCGACGACGCCGAGTGCGATGAGCAGCAGAAGGGCGGTTCCGAAACCTGCGAGCCACCACACGAGCGCGAAGATTACCAATGCGGGTGCAGCGGCGATCAACGCAATGCCGGGGCTTTCGCGCACCGTCTCGAGTGCGGACTGAGCATGAACGCGGTCGAGCTTCTTGCCTGCCATGTCGAGCACCTCTCCTGCGTCGGATATGTCCTAGTTCTCCACAGTAGCGCGCATCGTCTGGGTGCCGATGACCCTGAGCAGGTCGAACTTCTCGCGGGCATCGGTCCCCGGAAGGGGCGAGTAGACGATGAGATGCTGGCCTTCCTTCTGCGTCGCGAGCGTCTCGCAGTGCACCGCGACGACTCCGACGTCCGCGTGTACGAACCGTTTGATCGCGGACGCCTTGAACGCCACCCGGTGCTCGCTCCAGACCGACTCGAACTCCTCGCTCTCGGCACGTAGACGGGACACGAGTGTCGTCGCCTCGGGATCACCGGCTCGGCGCGCTGCGACGGCTCGCAGATCCGCAACCTGCTTGTGCGCCATGCGATCCCAGTCGTCCTCGACGAATCCGCGTCGTGCGTTCGGATCCATGAAGAACCGCCACACCACGTACCTGTCCATGCCGGTGTACTCGGGCACGCCGCCGGACAAGGCGTCGAACATCGTGTTGTAGGCCAGGATCTCGCCGAGATCGGTGACGACGAACGCCGGGGTGTCGTCGAGCTTGGTCAGCAGATGCATCAAACCGGGGCCGACGTGTTTGTCCGCACCGATCCGCGTCGGAGGCGCCTGCCCGGCCAGAATGTACAGGTGGTCGCGCTCGTCGTCGTCGAAACGCAGCGCACGCGCCAGCGAGCTCAGGATCTGCGTCGACGGATGCGGACCTCTCCCCTGCTCGAGGCGCGTGTAGTAGTCGGTGGACATCCCGGCCAGCAAGGCCACTTCGTCGCGTCGCAACCCCGGTGTTCGACGCCTCACGCCGGGCGCGACACCGACGTCGGCGGGAGTCAGGAGTTCACGGCGTCGGCGAAGGAAGTCTGCGAGCTGGTCTCGTTCCACGTCGTTCAGTGTGCTCTTCTCCGGCGCGCCCAGCCAGGGATCGGCAGTCCCACGACAAGCGCATCGACAAGGCCGCGCCTGCCGACGCCGTCGCGGGCGACCGATACGCCGAGGCCCAGATGGCTCAGCTCGACAGCGAGGCCTGAACCAGATCCATCAACGCGGCATCGGCGTCGAACAGGGCTTCTCGGTCGTAGGTCGACGTCGATGCCAGAATCTCGTCGGCGCCGGTTCGATCGCTCAACCGATCGAGCTGTGCCACAACCATTTCCGGCGTTCCGTGAACGCCGGTGGCAATGGACTTCTCGACGCGATCGCGCACACGCGTCGGAGCCGCGTCGAGATCGATGTTCGACGCCGGTGTCAGCGGCGGGAATTCGCCCGTCCGTCGCGATTGCGCCATCGCCCATGCCTCGGGGAGCACCAACTCTCGCGCTCTCGACGCCGTCTCGGCGACGGTGATGTCGAGCGACACGATCACCGTCGGCGCAGGGTTGCGCTCGGTGGGACGGAACCGACATCGGTAGTCGTCGATCGCGGAACCGTCGCCGTACAGGATCGGGCCGCCGACGACGACGGGAAGTCCCGCCTCCGCCGCGACGGCCAACCCCTGCCCCGTCGCGAGCACGTAGACCGGCGGCGACGGCACCGCAGGCCGCACCGTGACCGGGCCGGTGCTGTCCAGGTAACTACGGAGTTCGGCGAGGTCGTCGATGAACGTGTCCGCTGCTACCGTGCGCAAAGCCCTGCGCACCGGCTCGGTGAATCCCACCGAACGGCCGACCCCGGCGTCGACCCGGCCCGGGTAGAGCGCTTCGAGCATCGCGAACTGCTCGGCCACGACGAACGGCTGATGGTTCGGGAGCATGACGCCGCCCGACCCGATCCGGATGCTCGACGTCCTGGCACCAATCGCCGCCAACAGCACCGGCGGTGCGCCACTCGCGATCCCGGGGACCCCGTGATGCTCGGCTACCCAGAATCGGTGGTAGCCGAGCTTCTCCGCGTTGACGGCACGGTCGATGGTCGCGTGAAGCGCCGTCGCGTCGGACGAGCCGTCACGGGTTCGGGAGCGATCGAGAAGCGACAGAAGCACGTCAGAGGCAACGAGTTACGCGTCGCGCATATTTCTGGAGGTCAAGCGGGCAGACCCTCACGATCCTCGACGATTGCCGCATCCAACGAGGCCAGAGACCGTTCGAGAAACTCGGTCGGGACGGCAGGCATGCCCCCGATCTGGTCGCGGACGAACGACGGCGTGTCGGTCCAGTCGTAGGTCAACGTGACCCGGGTGCCGTCACCGTCCTCGGCGAGGTCGTAGCGCCACCACCACCCGCCGGCCTCGAGCACCCCGTCGTCGTTCACTGTCGTCGGCAACCACCCGATAGCGCGGTTCGGTTGGAAGACCGTCACGAGATTGTGAATGACGTAGTGGCCCCCTGCCTGCTCGATGTACATGTTCATGGGGAAGACCTGGCCGGGGCCTGTGATCGGGGTCGGTTCGATGGCGTCGCGCACCCAATCCGTCGGTTCGGTGCGGTGGTGGTTCGACGGGTCGGCCAGAAAGGCGAACACGGTCGACGGGGGCGCGGAGACGGTGCGGCTGACGGACAGGCGTTCCGGGTCGTTGATGTCGTGCATTTCTCGTTCCTTCTCGTAGGCGTCGTCGCAGGTTCCGACCCGGCGCGAGCGAAAAATTCATCGCCCCGCACACAGAGGACCGAAGCTGTCCGCGATTCGGGTCACACTGAGACCCGTCAACCGATCGAGACCGAGGAGAGACATCGTGGACATTCGCATCGAACTCATCATGATCCCCGTGACCGACGTGGACCGGGCCAAGAAGTTCTACACCAGCATCGGGTTCGTCGCCGACTACGACGAGCGCCCGACCGACGACATTCGCTACGTGCAACTGACCCCGCCCGGTTCGGCGTGTTCGATCGCCATCGGCGAGAACATCACGAAAGCTGCACCCGGCAGCGTCGAGGGCATGCAGGTCGTCGTCGATAGCGCGCAAGAGGCTTACGACCACCTCACGGCCGCCGGGTTGGAGATCGATCCCGTCGTCGACCAGGGCTGGGGGAAGTTCGTGTACTTCTCCGATCCCGACGGCAACAAGTGGGCGGTGCAGGAGCTACCGAAGGGCTAGTCCGCACGACCTGCGCTCGACCAGCGGAAACCAGCATTTTCCCGACATACGGTCGCTTTTTGGCAACCGGATAGGGAAGAATGTCCGGCGGGTCGGGGTCGAGTGCAGGGGACGAAACACGTGAAACGCAGGCAACTGCTTCAACTGGCAGCAGCGGGACTGGTCGGAATGGCCGCACCGCCGCTGGTATCGGCGTCCCGGGCCGGCGCGATCCCCATCGGCGTCGGCTCGATCCGCAACCTCGTTCCGGAGTTGTTCGCCGATCCCCCTCGACCGCCGGATCACTCGTCCGTCATCGTCGTCGGCTCCGGTTTCGGCGCCAGTGCCGCTGCCCTGAGGCTCGCTCAGGCCGGGCGTCGGGTCACCGTCCTCGAACGCGGCCTGCGCTGGCCACGTGACCCGTGGCGCGACATCTTCACTGCCGACATGACAGCCGACGGCCGTGGTCTGTGGCGTCAGGGATCGTTCACCAACATCACGGGCATGCCCGTGGGGCCCGTCGACCGCTTCGGCGGTGTGCTCGACACGACGCGCTTCGAGAACCTCTCGGTGTGGCGTGGTGCGGCCGTCGGCGGTGGATCCATCGTCTACACCGGCGTCACCATCGCGCCCGACAAGCGCTTCTTCGACATGTCCTTCGGCGGGCGCCTCTCGTACGACGAGATGGCCGCCACGTGGTACCCGAAGGCGCGCTCGATGCTGCTGCCGTCGACCATGCCTGCCGACATCTACAACAGTCCCAACTTCTCGCATTCTCGTACGTGGGACGACCATGCCCGACGCGCCGGCTATTCACCCGAGCCCGTCGACGGCAACTGGAATTGGAACGTCCTCCGCGACGAGATGTCCGGCCGGTCGCGTCCGTCGGCGACCATCGGGGCGAGCACCTTCGGCAACAGCAACGGCGCCAAGCACGACCTGACCCAGAACTACATCCCGCAAGCCGAGGGCACCGGCAACGCACTCATCGCGCACAGCCACGAGGTGGCCGCCATCGGCACCGAATCGGGTGGCCGCTACCGCGTCGAGGTGCGACGCCTCGACCCCGAGGGCAACGTCGTCGAAACCCGAACGCTCACATGCGATTCGCTCGTCCTCGGCGCAGGATCGATCGGCACGACGGAACTGCTGCTGCGCGCCCAGGCGACGGGCGCACTCGGCAACCTGAACGAGTTCGTCGGCCGCGGTTTCGGCACCAACGGCGACGCGTCGATGACCCGCTCGCTCGGCCCCGCGAATGGCGGACCGCAGGGTGCGCCGTGTGCGTCGCGCATCGTCGACGAGTCGGGACTTCCGTTGACCGTCGAGAACTGGTACGTCCCCGGCGTTCCCTGGGACCTCGGATTCCTCGGCTCACTCGGCATGACTATCGATCCCCTGCGCGCGAACTTCTCCTACAACGCCGCGACCGACTCGATGTCGCTGTCCTGGCCGAAGGGCGGTAGCCGCGACACCGTCGAAGCCCTACGCGCAGTACAGAATCGGATGGCAGCAGCCGGCGGAACCGTCGTCTCGGCCGAACCGTTCACCCGCGACGTCGACGACACCTTCACCGCCCATCCGCTCGGCGGGGCGGTGCTCGGTGACGTCACCGACTCGTACGGCAGGGTCAAGGGCCACGACGGCGTCTACGTCGTCGACGGCGCCCTGATCCCCGGCAGCACGGGTGCGGCCAACCCGTCGCTCACCATCACCGCGTTGGCGGAGCGCAACGTCGCTCGCATCATCGCCGATGGGCGCTGACGCGTCCGTGCGTGGATAGTTGCATCGGGGTCCAACTCTCCACGCACGGGTGCGTCAGCGCAGGTCGATCTCGGGGCTGCCGTCCGGAACGGTGACCGTCGCAGCCGTGCGGACGGCGTTGCCGGGTGTGGAGACCGCGTCGAGAACCCGTACCTCCGAACGCCATTCGCTCGGCGTCAACGAGGCACGCAGGTAGCCGCGTCGCGCATTGCCGAACTTCACGTGGGGTGAGCCGTGTGCAATGGCGGCGCCTGTCGTGTCGACGTCGGCACCGTCCTTGCCCGACGCGATCGACGTCGTCGCGATCTCGACGCCCACCACCGGCGACACCTGATCCTGGTAGTCGCGTCGAAGCTCCGACACGATCGTGCGGTGGATGTCGCCGACGATCGACGCCACGTTGTTCGTTCCGCGGTCGCGTGCACCATCGAGAATGCGGTGGCGCGACGCCTCGTACCCGCTCCAGGGATCCATTCCTACCTTGCGGTCGGCGTCGAGTCCGCGTGCGAGATCCGAGATGACAGTCTGGTGCGCAAGGAAATTCCACTTCGACGGCGAGGAGAAGCCGTCGAGAATCCACTGCTCCTGCTCGGCGCCCGTGATGGTGCGCGACGGGTCCGCGGTCTCGGCGTTCTGCGCGTGCTCGCCGTCGCCGTTGGCCTGATCGCTGCGGTACTGGCGGGTGTCGAGGACGGAGAAGTCGACCAGATCGCCGAACGAGAAGCGCCGGTACACCTTCATGTCGGGGCCTGAAGGTCTCAGATTTGCGCGGACGGGCATGTTCTCCCACCACGCCTTGAAGGCATCGGCTCTTCGGAGGAGAAATTGTTTTGGATCGTCGTCGTCCTGACTGATCTGCGACGCCCAGTTGTTGTCGACCTCGTGATCGTCGAACGTCGTCACGAACGGCGCCGACGCGTGCGCCGCGGCCAAATTCTCGTCGGCCTTGTACATGGCATAGCGGTCGCGATAGTCGTTGAGCACCATGGTTTCTCGTGCGGCGGAGTCGGGCCGCGCTTTACCTGCGCGCGCTCCCTCGTCCTTGATCGCGTACTCGTAGATGTAGTCACCGAGGAAGAACACGACATCGAGATTCGACGACGCCACATCCTTGTACGCGTCGAAGAATCCGTCTTCCCACTTCTGGCACGACGCCCACGCGAAGTCGAGACGGCCGAGCGACTGACCCGGTGCCGGAGCAGTTTTCGTGCGACCCACGGTGCTGGCATGTGCACCGACGAGGAAACGGTAGAAGTATTCGCGGGCCGGCTCCAGTCCCTCCACGTCGACGTGGACCGACCAGCCGTCGAATTTCGTAGCCAGCTCGACACCTTGGGTGACGATGCGCCCGAACTTCTCGTCGGCAGCGATCTGCCACTGCACCGGAACGACCCCCGGGTTCATTCCACCCAGCGGCGCGAAGGGATCCGTCGCGAGCCGAGTCCACAGGACCACCGAGTCGGGCAACGGGTCACCGGACGCAACACCCAGTCGAAACGGAAAGTCCGGCGGGACAACCGATTGCGCGTTCGCGGCGGGGATTCCAGTCAGCTCAGGAGTGAACGCCAGCGCACCGACCAGTGCGCTCCACGTCAGAAACTGTCGCCGCGTCGAACCCCCGCGTAGGGAGATGTCACGGCCGATGGATACGTCGTTTCCTCGTCTCACCATCGTTCGAGGCTCTCGGACGCCGGTCAACAGGACCCGTCATCGAGGGGACGTGCACATGAACCGATCACGAAGGGCCGTAGTTGTCCGCAATCGACGGCATGCTGTGTTCCATGACCACACCGGACCGCTCAGGATCACAGATCGACCATCTCAACGTCGGCGTCTCCGACCTTTCCGCGAGCGCCGCCTTCTACGGCGCAGCCCTCGCACCCCTCGGCATCACCGAGATCATGCGGGTTCCCGCGGGCACCGACCAGCTCCCCATGATCGCCTTCGGATGGGCGGACCGAAAACCGTTCTTCTGGATCGTCGACGCCCCAGGTGCGCAGATCGGTCCGCACACCCATCTTGCGTTCACCGCTGCCGACCACGACACCGTCGACGCCTTCCACGTCGCCGCTTTAGCGGCCGGTGCCGTCGAACTGCGACCGCCCGGCCTGCAGCCCGAGTACCACGCGTCGTACTACGGCGCGTTCGTCCGGGATCTCAACGGTATCGACCTCGAAGCGGTCTGCCACCGATAACGCGAAAAGCCCCGCATCTCACAGGATGCGGGGCTCTCGTCGTGAGTGCGAATGTACAGCGGGCTATACATTCGCACTCACGTGCGCCGAAGGCGCCTACCGGTATTCGTTGGAGAAACCGTAGTCGTCGAGCGGCACTGCGGCACCGGTGTTCTGGCCGAAGCCGTCCGGGCTGTAGTACTGATCGTCGTACGACGGCACCGCGTATGCCGCGGCACGTGCCTCTTCGGTCGGCTGCACCTGGATGTTGCGGTACCGGTTGATACCGGTTCCGGCCGGGATGAGCTTACCGATGATGACGTTCTCCTTGAGGCCGATGAGCTTGTCGCTGCGGGTGTTGATGGCCGCATCGGTGAGCACACGAGTGGTCTCCTGGAAGGACGCTGCCGACAGCCACGAATCCGTTGCCAGCGACGCCTTGGTGATACCCATCAGGACCGGACGTCCGGCTGCGGGCTCGCCGCCCTCGGACACGACCCGACGGTTCGACGCCTCGAACTCGCTGCGCTCGGTCAGAGAACCGGGCAGGAACTCGGTGGAGCCGGAGTCGATGATCGTGACGCGACGGAGCATCTGGCGCACGATCGTCTCGATGTGCTTGTCGTGAATCGACACACCCTGCGACCGGTACACCTCCTGGACCTCGTTCACCAGGTGAATCTGAACCTGGCGAGGACCCATCACGCGCAGAACCTCGTGCGGATCGGCAGCACCTTCCATGAGCTGCTGGCCGACCTCGACGTGGTCACCGTCCGCCAGCAGGCGCTCGGTGCCGTCGTCGTGCTTGAAGACGCGCAGACGCTGACGCTTCGAGAGCTTGTCGTAGACAACCTCTTCGCCGCCGTCGTCCGGAATGATGGTGATCTTGTAGAAACGATCGCCGTCCTCGAGCTGGATGCGTCCCGACACGTCCGCGATGGGAGCCTTGCCCTTCGGCACACGTGCCTCGAACAGCTCCTGCACGCGAGGCAGACCACCGGTGATGTCGTCTCCGGCGACACCACCCTGGTGGAAGGTACGCATGGTCAGCTGGGTACCGGGCTCACCGATGGACTGTGCGGCGACGATACCGACGGCCTCACCGATGTCGACGAGCTTGCCGGTCGCCATGCTGCGTCCGTAGCACGTGGCGCAGACGCCGGTGCCGGTGGTGCAGGTGAGCACCGAACGGACCTTGACCGTCGTGACGCCTGCCTCGAGCAGAGCATCGATGGCTGGGTCACCCAGGTCGTGTCCACGAGCGACGATGACGTTTCCGTTGTCGTCGGTCGCGTCGGCGGCCAGCGTACGAGCGTAGGTGCTGGTCTCGACGTGAGCGTCACGGATCATCGTGCCGTCGGCGAGCTTCTCGGCGATGGTCGTGGTGATGCCGCGCTCGGTGCCACAGTCGACCTCGCGAACGATGACGTCCTGCGACACGTCGACGAGACGACGCGTCAGGTAGCCCGAGTCGGCGGTACGAAGCGCCGTGTCGGCCAGACCCTTACGAGCACCGTGCGTGTTGATGAAGTACTCGAGGACCGTCAGGCCTTCCTTGAAGGAAGACTTGATCGGACGCGGGATGAACTCACCCTTCGGGTTGGTCACCAGACCCTTCATGCCGGCGAGCGAACGAACCTGAGTCATGTTTCCGGCTGCGCCGGACTTCACGATCATCGGGATCGGGTTGTCGTCGGGGAAGTGCGCCTCCATGGCCTTACCGACCTGCTCGGTCGCGTCCTGCCAGATCTTGACCAGAGCCGAGTTGCGCTCGGCGTGGTCGAGAGCACCACGCTGGTACTTCTTCTCGATCTGGTCGGCCTGGGCCTCGAACGACTCCATGATCTGCGGCTTCTCCGGCGGCACGAGCACGTCGGAGATCGAGATGGTGACGCCCGAACGCGTGGCCCAGTAGAAGCCTGCGTCCTTGAGCTTGTCGACGGTCTGCGCGACGACGATCATCGGGTAGCGCTCGGCGAGATCGTTGATGATCGTGGCCTGACGCTTCTTCGGCATCTGCTCGTTGACGAACGGGTAGTCCGCCGGAAGCAGCTCGTTGAAGATGACGCGTCCGAGGGTGGTCTCGGCGGTCCAGCCGTCGCCACGGTTCCAGCCGTTCGGGAACAGCTCGGCCTCGATGTCGCGCGGCGGACGCTGCTGCGTCAGCCGAACCTTGATCTGCGACTGCACGGTCAGCACGCCACGATCGACGGCCATCTGTGCCTCGGCCGGGCTCGAGTACGTACCGAACTCGGCGGCGTCGGCGCTGGCGTCGACGTGCTCGCCCTTGGCGCCCGGATCGAGGCGCGTCAGGTGGAACAGACCGGTGACCATGTCCAGACGCGGCATGGCGAGCGGACGGCCCGATGCAGGCGACAGGATGTTGTTCGACGACAGCATCAGCACGCGTGCCTCGGCCTGAGCCTCGGCGGACAGCGGCAGGTGCACGGCCATCTGGTCACCGTCGAAGTCGGCGTTGAACGCCTCACAGACGAGCGGGTGCAGCTGGATGGCCTTGCCCTCGACGAGCTGCGGCTCGAACGCCTGGATGCCCAACCGGTGCAGCGTAGGTGCACGGTTCAGCAGCACGGGGTGCTCGCCGATGACCTCTTCGAGGACGTCCCACACCTGGGGACGCTGACGCTCGACCATGCGCTTGGCCGACTTGATGTTCTGCGCGTGGTTCAGATCGACCAGACGCTTCATCACGAACGGCTTGAACAGCTCGAGAGCCATCAGCTTCGGCAGACCACACTGGTGCAGCTTCAGCTGAGGACCGACGACGATGACCGAACGGCCCGAGTAGTCGACGCGCTTACCGAGCAGGTTCTGACGGAAACGACCCTGCTTGCCCTTGAGCAAGTCGGACAGCGACTTCAGCGGGCGGTTACCCGGTCCGGTGACCGGACGTCCACGACGGCCGTTGTCGAACAGGGCGTCGACCGACTCCTGCAGCATCCGCTTCTCGTTGTTGACGATGATCTCGGGAGCACCGAGGTCGATCAGTCGCTTGAGGCGGTTGTTGCGGTTGATGACGCGGCGGTACAGGTCGTTGAGGTCGGACGTCGCGAAACGCCCACCGTCGAGCTGCACCATCGGACGAAGCTCCGGCGGGATGACCGGGACGGCGTCGAGGACCATGCCCATCGGCGAGTTACGGCCGGCCTGGAACGCTGCGACGACCTTCAGACGCTTCAGTGCGCGAAGCTTCTTCTGGCCCTTGCCGCTGCGGATGGTCTCGCGCAGGATCTCGGCTTCGGCGTCGACGTCGAAGGTCTCCATGAGCTTCTGGATCGACTCGGCACCCATGGCGCCGGTGAAGTACTCGCCGTAGCGGTCGGTGAGCTCGCGGTAGATGAGCTCGTCGACGATGAGCTGCTTCGGAGCCAGCTTGGTGAAGGTGTTCCAGATCTCCTCGAGACGATCCAGTTCACGCTGCGCACGATCGCGGAGCTGACGCATCTCGCGCTCGCCGCCGTCCTTGACCTTGCGGCGGACATCGGACTTCGCGCCCTCTGCCTCGAGCTCGGCGATGTCGGCTTCGAGCTTCTGCGCGCGAGCCTCGAGATCGGCGTCGCGCTGATCGGCGACAGCCTTCTTCTCGACCTCCATCTCGGCCTCGAGCGTCGAGAGCTCGTTGTGGCGGAGCTCGTCGTCGACCGAGGTGATGACGTAGGCAGCGAAGTAGATGATCTTTTCCAGATCCTTCGGAGCCAGGTCGAGCAGGTAACCGAGGCGCGACGGGACGCCCTTGAAGTACCAGATGTGCGTGACGGGTGCAGCCAGTTCGATGTGGCCCATGCGCTCACGACGCACCTTGGCGCGAGTGACCTCGACGCCGCAGCGCTCACAGATGATGCCCTTGAAGCGGACGCGCTTGTACTTGCCGCAGTAGCACTCCCAGTCCCGGGTGGGGCCGAAGATCTTCTCGCAGAAGAGGCCGTCCTTCTCGGGCTTGAGCGTGCGGTAGTTGATGGTCTCCGGCTTCTTGACCTCGCCGTAGGACCAGTTACGGATGTCGTCCGCCGTGGCCAAGCCAATGCGGAGTTCATCGAAGAAGTTGACGTCGAGCACGTAACTTCCTTTCCCCGTGATGGGTGTTGTACTGCCGAATCGAAAACAAGAACTAACGCCCCTGGGCCCGCGTCACTGCAGGCCCGGGGACCAAGAACTACTGGGCGAGGTCGTCGACCGTGGCAGCTTCGTTGCGGGAAAGGTTGATTCCCAGGTTGGCTGCCGCACGCTCGAGATCTTCGTCGTCGCCGTCGGCCATCGTGATGGCTGCGCCGTCCGAGGACAGCACCTCCACGTTGAGGCACAGCGACTGGAGCTCCTTGAGGAGCACCTTGAAGGACTCGGGAATGCCGGGCTCGGGGATGTTCTCGCCCTTGACGATGGCCTCGTACACCTTCACGCGACCGACCACGTCGTCGGACTTGATGGTCAGAAGCTCCTGCAGCGTGTATGCCGCACCGTAGGCCTGCATGGCCCAGCACTCCATCTCACCGAAGCGCTGACCACCGAACTGGGCCTTACCGCCGAGGGGCTGCTGCGTGATCATCGAGTACGGACCGGTCGAACGAGCGTGGATCTTGTCGTCGACCAAGTGGTGCAGCTTGATGATGTACATGTAGCCCACCGACACCGGGTACGGGAACGGCTCGCCGGAGCGGCCGTCGAACAGCGTGGCCTTGCCGTCGGGGCCGACCATCTGCTCGCCGTCACGGTTCGGGATGGTGCTCTCGAGCAGACCAGCGAGCTGGTGCTCCTTGGCGCCGTCGAACACCGGGGTGGCGATGTTGCTGTCGGCCGGAGCCGCCAGCATCTCCTCCGGAAGGCGGTCGGCCCAATCGGGCTTCGTGCCGTCCGCGGCGATCTGCACGTTCCATCCGGTCTTGCCGATCCACCCGAGGTGGGTCTCCAGAACCTGACCGATGTTCATACGACGCGGAACACCGTGCGTGTTCAGGATGATGTCGATCGGGGTGCCGTCGGGCAGGAACGGCATGTCCTCCTGCGGGAGGATCTTGCCGATGACGCCCTTGTTTCCGTGGCGGCCTGCGAGCTTGTCGCCGTCCTGGATCTTGCGCTTCTGCGCGACGTACACGCGCACGAGCTCGTTGACGCCGGGAGGCAGGTCGTCGTCGTCCTCGCGCGAGAACACGCGAATGCCGATGACCTTTCCACTCTCACCGTGAGGAACCTTCAGCGACGTGTCACGAACCTCGCGAGCCTTCTCACCGAAGATGGCGCGCAGCAGACGCTCTTCCGGGGTCAGCTCGGTCTCGCCCTTCGGCGTGACCTTTCCGACCAGCACGTCGCCGTCACGAACCTCGGCACCGATACGGATGATGCCGCGCTCGTCGAGGTCGGCGAGGACCTCGTCGGAGACGTTCGGGATGTCACGAGTGATCTCCTCGGCACCGAGCTTGGTGTCGCGGGCGTCGATCTCGTGCTCTTCGATGTGGATCGAGGTGAGAACGTCCTCTTCCACGAGGCGCTGCGACAGGATGATCGCGTCCTCGTAGTTGTGGCCTTCCCACGGCATGATCGCGAGCAGCAGGTTCTTGCCGAGCGCCATCTCACCGTTCTCGGTGCAGGGACCGTCGGCGAGGACCTGGCCGGCCTCGACGCGCTGACCCTCGTCCACGATCGGACGCTGGTTGGCACACGTGCCCTGGTTCGAGCGCGCGAACTTGCGCATGCGGTACGTCTTGCGGCTGCCGTCGTCGGCCATGACCGTGACGTAGTCCGCGGACACCTCTTCGACGACGCCCGTCTTGTCGGTGATGACGACGTCACCGGCGTCGACGGCAGCGCGGAGCTCCATGCCGGTACCGACGATCGGCGACTCGCTGCGCACCAGCGGGACGGCCTGACGCTGCATGTTCGCGCCCATGAGGGCACGGTTGGCGTCGTCGTGCTCGAGGAACGGAATCATCGCGGTGGCGACGGACACCATCTGGCGCGGCGAGACGTCCATGTAGTCGATGTCGGCGGACGAGACGAACTCGACCTCTCCACCCTTACGACGGACGAGAATCTTGTCCTCGACGAAGCGACCCTGATCGTCGACGAGCGAGTTCGCCTGCGCGAGCGTGTGGCGATCCTCTTCGTCGGCCGTCAGGTAGTCGACCTCGTCGGTGACCTGGCCGTCGACGACCTTGCGGTACGGCGTCTCGATGAAGCCGAACGGGTTGACCCGCGCGTACACCGAGAGCGAACCGATCAGACCGATGTTCGGACCCTCGGGGGTCTCGATCGGGCACATGCGGCCGTAGTGCGACGGGTGGACGTCACGAACCTCGAGGCCCGCGCGCTCACGCGACAGACCACCGGGGCCGAGAGCCGACAGACGACGCTTGTGCGTCAGACCCGACAGCGGGTTGTTCTGGTCCATGAACTGCGACAGCTGGGACGTTCCGAAGAACTCCTTGATCGCAGCCACGACGGGACGGATGTTGATCAGGGTCTGCGGCGTGATCGCCTCGACGTCCTGAGTGGTCATCCGCTCGCGAACAACGCGCTCCATGCGGGACAGGCCGACGCGGATCTGGTTCTGGATCAGCTCGCCGACCGTGCGGAGACGACGGTTGCCGAAGTGGTCGATGTCGTCGACCTCGACGGGAACCTCGACGCCGCCGGGAGCCGTCATCGAGGTCTCACCTGCGTGCAGACGCACGAGGTACTCGATGGTCGCGACGATGTCTTCCTCGGTGAGGGTCGACGCGACGATCGGCTGGCCGGAGTTCAGGCCGAGCTTCTTGTTGATCTTGTAGCGGCCCACGCGAGCGAGGTCGTAGCGCTTGTCCTTGAAGAACAGGTTCTCCAGGAGCGTCTGCGCGCTCTCCTTCGTGGGGGGCTCGCCCGGACGCAGCTTGCGGTAGATGTCGAGGAGTGCCTCGTCGGTACCGGCGGTGTTGTCCTTCTCGAGCGTGGCCATCAGGATCTCGGAGAAGCCGAAGCGCTCCGTGATCTGCTCGGTGGTCCAGCCGAGAGCCTTCAGCAGCACGGTGACCGGCTGACGACGCTTGCGGTCGATACGAACACCCACGGTGTCGCGCTTGTCGACGTCGAACTCGAGCCATGCACCACGGCCGGGGATGACCTTGACGCTGTGCAGGTCCTTCTCCGTCGTCTTGTCGACCGTGTGGTCGAAGTAGACGCCGGGGGAACGAACGAGCTGCGAGACGACGACACGCTCGGTGCCGTTGATGATGAACGTGCCCTTGTCGGTCATCATGGGGAAATCACCCATGAACACCGTCTGGCTCTTGATCTCACCGGTGTTGTTGTTGATGAACTCGGCAGTGACGAACAGCGGAGCCGCGTACGTCATGTCCTTGTCCTTGCACTCGTCCTGCGAGGCCTTGACCTCGTCGAATCGAGGATCGGAGAAGGAAAGAGACATCGAGCCCGAGAAGTCCTCGATCGGAGAGAGCTCCGTCAGGATGTCCTCGAGACCACCGGTGACTTCACCGTCACCGCGCGCGGCGGCACGGTCGCGCCAGGACTGCGCGCCTACCAGCCATTCGAAAGAGTCCGTCTGTACATCGAGGAGACCGGGTACCTCCAACGGTTCGCGGATGTTCGCGAACGAAACCCTCCTCGGGGCTCCCGGTGTTCCGACAACTGCCTTGGTCTGGCTAGAGACTGCCAAGATGCGTCCTTCCAGCACCTCACGCGGGCCGCTCGTGCAGTGCGACCGCCGCTGTATCTGCTTGCTATATGTGGGGCGAATTCACTGGTCACAACCAAGACCGAATCCCCACTGCAATCTCTTCGAAGTTCGACTTCGCAGACACAGCAATCGAGAGGTGGACAGGAGGCAGCCAGCGCAACGTCCAAAGGTACCCCACATCGGCGCAGAGCGCAACAGGGGCATCAAAAGTAGCACCCGAGATGTGAACCTGCGTGGCGCTCGGCGGCGGCGTGTCGCGGGTCTGCGAATCGGTCCTCCCGATCGCTGCGGGGTGCTTCCGGGACAAGAGTGACCCCTCGCCGCGCCCGCGTCAAGAGGGACAGCCCCGCGTGGCGCAAAACCGGCGGGTCTCGGGCCGGTCCGGTTTTCGTGCGCGCGGGTTCCAGGGGGCCGTGATCGCGGCCGCGCAGGTTTCAGCCGGCGCGCACGTTGCAACCCGCGCATTCGCTGCAACGTGCGCGATACGGAACTCGGGCCACCCCGGAATCGCAGCCGCGCAGGTTCTAGCCCGCGCGCACGTTGCAACCCGCGCATTCGCTGCAACGTGCGCGGTACGGGGCGCGGGGCCCACCCGGGATCACAGCCGCGCAGGTTCCAGCCGGCGCGCACGTTGCAACCCGCGCATTCGCTGCAACGTGCGCGGTACGGGGCGCGGGGCCACCCAGCCGCTCACCCCGGACACACATGGGAGCGTTCCAGTCGGCCGCGTTACACCGTTCGCACTCGCTGTAAATCTGTAACGACCCACAGCGCCGGAATGGTCGGATTTCGTTGCGCCGCAACAGTTCCTGTGCTTCATTCGAAATCTATTGCCTGGCAACGCTATTCACAACGATAGCGACCACGGCAGAACCGCCCCACCCCCAGGCAAAGTTCAATCTTGTACTTTGCCAACGCGTATCGAGACAACGAGTGCCGCACCATCATTCCTATGGCGGTTCGGTGCAGAGTCTGGTTGTATTCACCCGACTCGGGGAGTTCGCTGTCTTCACGAGCGCAGTACGTATTCGGGGTCGGACGGGGCTCACATCTCTGGTGGGCCGTCGCACAGTAGTCGGGGGAGATTCATGGTCGAGATTGCACTTGTCGGTATCGGATGCCGATTCCCGGGCGGAGTTCACGACGGGCAGAGTTTCTGGGAGTTCATGATCTCGAAGGGCGACGGCATCGTCGACATCCCTGCCGATCGGTGGAACGCCGACCGGTTCTACGACCCCGATCCCGAGGCGCCGGGGCGCATGTACACCCGTCGCGGCGGGTTTCTGACGCAGTCGCTGTGGGATTTCGATCCCGAATTCTTCGGCATCTCCCCACGTGAGGCGTCGGTGACCGATCCGCAGCAGCGTCTGCTACTCGAGGTCGCATGGGAAGCCCTGGACGACGCGGGGCACGCCGGCCGCATCACGGGCGCTCCGATCGGCGTCTACGTCGGCGGATTCACCAACGACTCGGCCGGGCTTCGTGGTGCGCCGTCGGTGCGCCCGTTCATCAATGCGCACAGTGCCACCAGTTCGTCGCACACGTTGTTGTCGAACCGCATCTCGTACGCGTTGGACCTGGTCGGTCCGTCGATGACCATCGATACGGCGTGCTCGTCTTCGCTCGTCGCGATGCACGAGGCCGTCCGCGCCCTCGACCGCGGTGAATGCGACATGGCGCTCGTCGGCGGCGTCAACACGATGATCCGTCCCGAGACGTTCGTCTCGATGTGCAAGGGCCGCTTCCTCGCGTTCGACGGCCGATCCAAGTCGTTCGACGCCACCGCCGACGGGTACGGCCGCGGTGAGGGTGCGGGCATGGTGCTGCTCCGGCCGCTCGCCGACGCGGTGCGCGACGGTGACCGGATCTACTCGGTGATCCGCGGATCCGGCGTCAACCAGGACGGGCGCACGATCGCCATCCCCGTCCCGAACCCCGTCTCGCAGCGCACGCTGGCCGAACGGGTCTGCGCGGAGGCCGGTATCGACCCCAGTGAGGTCGGATACGTCGAGGCACACGGAACGGGCACGGCCGTCGGCGATCCGTTGGAGATCGAGGCACTCGGCGGCGCCTACGGCACGGTGCCCGGTCGTACGACTCCGCTCGTCGTCGGATCCATCAAGGCGTCGATCGGCCATACCGAGGCAGCCGCCGGCATCGCGAGCGTCATCAAGAGCGCCCTGTCGATCCACCACAGAACCATCGCGCCGCAGGCCTGGCTGGAGGCGCTCAACCCTGCAATTCTGTTCGACGACCTGCAGATTCGCATCCCGCTGGATCCCGAACCGTTCCCCGACGCGTACTCCCGGCCCGTCGTCGCCATCAACGGTTTCGGCTACGGCGGCACCAACGCGCACGTCATCATGCACGACGCGCCCGCCTCCGCGGTGTCGACGCCTCGCGTGTCGGGTCCGCGGATCTTCCCACTCTCCGCCCGCACCGACGCAGCCGTCCGCGAGGTCGCGGCGACTCTCGCCGACCGTCTGCAGTCCCTTGTCGAAGCCGCACCGGATGCCGCCGACGACATCGTGCGCGCATTCACCGCAGCGGCGTGGACGCGTCGGGCACACCACCCCGTCCGCGCGTCGGTCAAGTACACCGACGCCACCACCCTGCTCGAAGTCCTACGCGAATTCGCCTCGGGTACCGGACAATCCGCACATACCGTCGACGGCGGCGGCGCACCCGTGTTCGTGTTCAGCGGCATGGGACCGCAGTGGTGGGGCATGGCTCGTGACCTTCTGAACGAGGGTGGCGTCTTCGCCCATGAAGCCCGGATCATCGACGACGCGTTCACCGAGATCGCCGGATGGTCAATCATCGAGGAATTGAGCCGCGACGAGGAGTCGTCGCGCGTCACCGACACCGAAGTCGCGCAGCCCGCGAACTTCCTGGTGCAGGTGGCGCTCGTCGCCGAATTGCGGTCCATGGGAATCGAACCCGACACCGTCGTCGGCCACAGCGTCGGTGAGGTCAGCGCCGCCTACATCAGTGGCGCACTGAGTCTGCACGACGCTCTCCTCGTCAGCTGTCATCGCGCGCGGCTGCAGGCCACCACGGCCGGCAGCGGATCGATGTTGGCCGTCGGACTGTCGGAGGCCGACGCCCTGGCCCGACTCGCCGAGGCGGGCGACGACATGGTGTCCCACGTGTCCGTCGCAGCCGTCAACAGCCCGACCGCGGTGACGCTTGCAGGCGACGTCGAACACCTCACCTCTTTGGCCGAATCCCTCACCGCAGCAGGTATATTCGCCAAGCGTCTGCACGTCGAGGTGCCGTACCACAGCCATCTGATGGATCCGATTCTCGGCGAGGTGTCGTCGGCTCTCGCATCCCTGGATCCGCACGTTCCCGGGCTGGCGCTCTATTCGACCGTCACCGCCGAACGCGTCACGGGCGCACACTGGGACGCCGCCTACTGGTGCGACAACGTCCGCAAGCCGGTGCGGTTCGCCGACACGATCGCCGCACTGATCGCGCAGGGCCGACGTCTGTTCCTCGAAGTCGGGCCGCACCCCGTCCTGTCGGGCAACATCCGTGAGATCTTGATTCGCTCGGGCGATCCCGGCACGTCGATCGGCACACTCGTCCGCAAGCAGAACGACGTCGTGAGCCTGTCTGCGACGGTGGCCGGCCTGTACGCCGCGGGCGCGTTCGACGGACGCATCTTCGCCCCCGGCGACGCTGTCGCGTCGCCGCACGTCGACCTCCCCGCGTACCCGTGGCAGCGCACGCGCGTGTGGAACGAGGACGAGGCCTCGGTCGCCGACCGATTCGGCACGAACACCGTCTACCCGATGCTCGGTGACCGGACCGCCGCGGCCGCGTCGGAATGGACCGTCGAACTGGCGGTTTCGCAGCTGCCGTGGCTACGCGACCACGTCGTCGACGGCCTCGTGCTGCTACCGGGAACCGCGTATCTCGACGCGGCCCTCAGTGCGGCCGCGGTGCGGTCGAACCGCCCCGAGGTCGGCCTCGAACACGTCGAGTTCGTCGCTCCCCTCGTCGTCGACACGCACGACGTGCCCGTGCTGCAGGTCGCCGTCGAGGACAGCACGCGACGTTTCGTCATCCGCTCGCGGCCCGCGTCGTCGACGAGCTGGTCGCTCCACGCGACCGGTCGCCTCGTCGAAGGAAATTTCGAGGCACCGTTCGTCGCGGCGGACACTCCCGACGTCGAACACGAGATCACCGGGCAGGCTCTGTATCCGCTGCTGCATGCGGCTGGACTGCAGTACGGGCCGGCATTCCAGGGAATCGAGTCGGCACGGATCGGCGCCGACATCGTCGTCGCATCCATCGACGCAGCCGCGCAAGCCGGCTCCGGCCACCTCGTCCACCCGGCCGTTCTCGACACCGCCTTGCAATGCGTTGCGACGCTGGCGAATCCGTCCGGAGTCACCGGCGCCGTCGTGCCCGCAGCGATGGGAACGGTGCGACGCTACGGACCGATTCCCGACCACGCGACCGTCGTCGTCCGGCGCACGTCGACCGATCCGATGCGTGCCGACATCGCCGTCACCGACGACGAGGGACGTGCCGCGGTGACGATGAACGCCGTCGAATTCCGTCCCATCGCTCCGCCGCAGAGCCTGCACGCGCAGATGTCGTCGGTGTTCTACGAACCGGTGTGGGAGCTTCGGGACAACCGCGATCCCGGCGCCGTTCTCCCCGAGCAAGCCCGCGACTTCGCGCTCGTCGTCGTACTCGGTCACGCCGACGCGTCGACGACCACGCGAGTCGACGCGATCGCCGCGTCGCGTCGGAATTCATCGGTCCTGCACGCGGATTCGACGACGCACCACGAGTTGGTGGCCGCCCTCCGCGAGGCGCTGTCGGTCGACGGCGTCGACCACGTCACCGTCGTCGCGGTGGCCGGCCGCTTCGACGAGCCGGCCGACTCGGTCGCGTCGCTGCTCGTCGTCGCGCGTGCTGTTCACCTCGCGATCTACGGCGACGAGACCGGGCCCGCCGTCGATCCCGGATCATTGTCGACAGCCGTCGTCACCCAGCGGGCGTTCTGCATGCCGGGCGACATCGACGGCGCCGACCTGACCCACGCGGGACTCGTCGGCGCGAGGCGCTCGCTGCGGAACGAGCAGTCCGCCGCCGGATGGCGGCTCGTCGACACCGAGCCCTCGACTACGGACTCCGAACTCGTCACCGAGACGTTCGCATGCGGATCGTTCGCCTCCGATGTCGCCGACGAGGTCGCACTGCGGCAGACCTCGCGCTGGGTGATCACGTTGAAGAGCAACCTGGACGAGCACCTCGCGGTCCGGGAGCAGCCCACCGTCCTGCGCGACCGTGAAAAATCGTTCGCGGTCGAGGTACCGAAGTCGAAGCTGCTGTCGGACCTGGCCTTTCGCGTGCACGACCGTCGCGCTCCCGGGCCGGGTGAGGTCGAGGTGCGCATGGAGACGATCGGCCTCAACTACAAGGATCCCCTGAAGGTCATGGGAGTGCTGACCGACAAGGAACTCGACGGCACCTACTTCGGGACGCGACTCGGACTCGAAGGCGCGGGCGTCGTCACCCGCGTCGGACCGGGCGTCACCGAGGTCGCTCCCGGTGATCAGATGGGCGTGTGTGCCCGGGACATGATGCGTCGCTACGTCACCGTCGGCATCGACGAAGGCGGCACGATGCCCATTCCCGACGGCTGGGAAGCGGGCTGGTGCTCGTCGATCCTGCCGTTTCTCTGTTCGCACTACGGCCTCGTTCACCTGGCGCGCGTGCAACCGGGTGAGACGGTTCTCGTGCACGGCGCCGCAGGCGGCATGGGACTCGCGGCCGTTCAGGTCGCACGAGCGCTCGGCGCGAGGGTCATCGGAACGGCGGGCACGGACGAGCGTCGGGAGGTGGCCCGTGAGGCGGGCGCGCACGACGTGCTGGCGTCGCGGTCGCTGAACTATTCCGAGGACGTCATGACACTCACCGACGGCCTGGGCGTCGACGTCGTGTTCAACTCCTCCCCCGGCGAAATCATGGCCCAGAACCTGCATGTGGCAGCCGAATTCGCGCGAATCGTCGAGATCGGCAAGGCGGACATCTACTTCGGCGGTGTCATGGACCTGAAACCGTTCGACAAGAACCTGACGTTCTACGCGGTCGACATGGATCGCATGTTCAACTTCAAGCCCGATCTGGCCCGGCAGATCACCCGCGAGGTCGTCGACAAGATGAAGGTAGGCGACTACGTGCACCTGCCGTACACGACCTACCGGCTCGATCAGGTCGGCGAGGCGTTCGACGCCGTCGTCAGATCGAGCCACACGGGTCGCGTCGTGCTCAGCCTCGACGAGGACGCACCCGTCGTGAAGCCCCGAATTCCGACGGTCGACATCGATCCCGACGCCACCTACCTGATCACCGGTGGCTTCGGCGCCTTCGGTTCCGCCGTCGCGCGGTGGCTCGTCGACTCCGGTGCCCGTCATCTCGTTCTTGTCGGACGCAATGGCGCGACGACGGATCGGGCCCGCGAGAATCTCGAATCGTTCTCGGCTGCAGGCATTTTGGTCAGCGAAGAACTCGTCGACATCGCCGACTACGACGCGGTTGCCTCGATGATCGGCCGAATCGACGACGCGCATCCACTCCGCGGTGTCTTCCACACGGCAGGCGTGGTCAACAACCACCCGGTCGCCGACATCGACCAGGACTCGCTGCGCAGCGTGTTCCTCCCTAAAGTCAGCGGTGCGGTGAACATGGATCGCGCGCTCGAGGAGGCGCACGTCGACCCGGACATCTTCGTGATGTTCTCGTCGATGAGCAGTCTCACCGGCGGCGCTCCCCAGGTGTCGTACTCGGCGGCCAACTCGGTGCTCGACGCTCTCTCGTGGTCGCGTCGGAACCGGGGAAAGTCCGCGTTCACCGTCAGCTGGGGATCGATGGGCGGTGGCGGGATGGCCGAAGCCAAGCCGGAAGTGGTGCGTTATCTCGAGATGCTCGGGTTCAGGAACATCGACATGGACGTCGCCACGCTGTACCTTCGCGAAGCCCTGACCCTCGACATCCCACACGTCGCCCTCGTCGGCATCGACTGGGAGCAGTGGGGCGTCGCCAACCCGGCATCGGCCAACATCCCGAGGTTCGCTGCACACATCGCGGCGGCCAGCACCGGAGGCTCGGGAATCTCGGCGTTGCAAGCCGAGATCCTCGCCCTGCCGGAAGAGCAGCGCGCGGAGGTCATGACATTCGTCCTCGCCGAGCAGTTGGCCGTCGTGATGGGAATCGACGCCGATGCAGTCGACGTCCAGACGCCGTTGCCCGAGCTGGGACTGGACTCACTGATGGCCGTCGAATTCGCGGCGCGCGTCGGCAAAGCCGTCGGCCTCGAACTGTCGGTGCTCGAATTCGGCCGAGGACATGGCCTCTCGGCCATCGGCGCGAAGCTCGCGGCGACACTCACCGCGCGGGCGGAGGGCGAGGCGGCACCGGCACCGTCGCCCATCGCGGTCGACGTCATGCCTGCACCGGACGCCGACGCCGCGCACGAGCCCGTCGGGACCGCATCGTGACCGCCGACTCCCGCGAGATCGCGAGGCAGTTGCTCGCACGCACCGGCTATTCGACGGTGCAGGTGACCGAGACCGCCGAGTCGGCACCGACGGCACCGCGAACCCCACAACCGAGCAGTGTCGCGGCCCCCGGTGACCGTGGCCTGCTGGCGCACCCGGACATCGTTGCCACCGTCGCGCAGTTCGACGGCGTGGATCGCATGTTCGACAGTCTGAACGTGCCGAACCCGCTGTACCTGCCGCACCAGGGCACGAGCGGACCCACGATCCGCCAGCTCGATCGCGACATGATCAACTTCGGATGCTTCAACTACCTCGGGCTCAGCGCCGACAAGCGGGTCGCGGAGGCGTCGAAGGCGGCGATCGACGAGTACGGCACGTCGGTATCGGCCAGCCGCATCGTGTCCGGGCAGATCCCGCTGTACGCCGAGTTCGAACGTCGCATCGCCGAGACGTACGACGTCGACGACGCCGTCATCACGACGAGCGGCTACCTGACCAATGCAGCCGCCGTCGGATATCTGCTGGGCCAGGGCGATCTCGCGGTCTGCGACGCCCTGGTGCACAGCAGTATCGTGTCCGGTACCGAATGGGCGGGGTGTCGGCGAATCTCGTTCCGACACAACGATCCTGCCGCATTGGAAGCGGTCTTGAAGATGTCGCGCGGCAGCTTCAGGCGTGCGATGGTCGTTCTGGAAAGCCACTACAGCATGGACGGCGACGTCGCGCTGCTCCCCCCGCTGATCGACGTGGCACGCAAGTACGACTGCGCGGTGATGATCGACGAGGCACATTCGTTCGGCGTCCTCGGCGAACACGGCCACGGCATCCGCGAGCTGTACGGCCTCCCCGGTGACGCCGTCGACGTCTGGATGGGCACGATGTCCAAGGCGTTGGGCAGCGTCGGCGGATTTCTCGCCGGCTCACGCGAACTGATTCGTGCGTTCAAGTACTCCGCGCCCGGTCTCAGCATGTTCGCGACTGCACCTGCTCCGGCGTCGATCGCCGCCGCACTTGCCGCGCTCGACATCGTCGACCGCGAACCGGAACGCGTTGCTCGACTGCGGGACAACGCGTCGTACGCCTTCGCGCAGAGTCAAGCCCTCGGATTCCGCACCGGCCTCGCCGAGGGCACGCCGATTCTGCCGATCATCGTCGGTGACACGCAGAAGGCGGTGCTGGCCGGAGTCGGCCTGCTGCAGGCGGGCATCAACGCGAATTCGATCACCCACCCGTCGGTGCCTCTCGGCGAGGAGCGCCTGCGGTTTTTCATCTCGAGCGAACACACGCGCGAGCAGATCGACACCGCGTTGACGACGGTTGCGGAGATTCTCGGGTAGGCGCCTTCGGCGCACGTGCGTGCGAATGTATAGCCCGCTATACATTCGCACGCACGAGGGCGACGCCCCTAGTGAATCAGAACGATTGCGCCCCAGATGAATCCGGCACCGATGGTCGCGATGACGGTCACCTTCCCCTGGCTCGTGAGCTTCGCGCGCTCGAGCTCGGCAAGAACCGTGAAAATACTGGCCGCGCCGGTGTTTCCGAGTCTGTCCACCGTGATGGGCGCCTTCTCCCGCGGCATACCGAGCGTGTCGACGACGGTCTCGATGATGGTGCGATTGGCCTGATGGAGAACGAGATGATCGACGTCGTCGAGCGTCAACCCCGCGTCGTCGACGGCCTTGCGCACCACCGCAGGCAGCAGCACCGTCGCCAGTTTCCACACTCGTCGACCGTCCATGTACACGAAGTGTCGACCGTCCGCGACGGCGTCGGCAGTGAGAGGATGACGCGATCCCCCGCCGCTGATACCGACGGACATGTCCAGTTCCGATTCGATGGTCGACGACCTGATCCCCCTCGCGGGATCCGTCTCCGCGGTCACGAGCGCACCGCCTGCCGCGTCACCGAAGAAGATGCGCGTCGTCCGATCGTTCGGATTCGTCTGGCGCGACAGCACTTCCACCGCGAGCACCAGGATGATTCGGTAACGATCTCCGATCATCGACGCGGCCAGTTCCAGCCCGAGCAGCCCGCCGGAACACGCCGCCTGCGTCAGATCGATGGGAACGGCCCGGACCGCACCGAGCGACTGAGCAACGGTGAGCGCCGTCGACGGGAACGGCTGATCCGGATTCACTGTCGCCAACACGATCGCGTCCAGATCCATTGCCGCAAGGCCGCTCTGGTGCAGTACGGATCTCGCGGCCCTCAGCGCCAGGTCGGATGCCGCGGCACCGTCCTCGAGAAATCGTCGTGCCTCGATGCCGGTCCTTGCTCTGATCCATTCGTCGCTCGAATCGACCGTGGCACACAGCTCGGCGTTGTCCACCACTCGGTCCGGGAGTGCATCGGCGAAATGACGGACCGCCACCGAAGAATTTCTGGTATTCATACTTCTCCACATCGTAGGCGCGGAAGTTGAACGCTTGATCATGGTGCGGTGCGAAACGTGCAGCAGCGGAACATATTTGCGCGGCTGCACGATAACATCGCACGGACTTCGTCGACAGTGTCGCCCGCGTCGGACGATCGGTGTACTCTCGCGTTCATTCAAGGCCGTTTCGCGGTCACCCGGGGGGCTTCATGACACGTGGCGATCGAACGGCGCGTCCGAACACGTTCGCGCAATTCGTGGTTCGCCGTGCTCGATTCGTGGTCGCCACATGCGTCACCGTCATCGTCGTCGCAGGCGTGTGGGGCGTCGGCGTGCTGAGCCAGCTCAGCGTGGGCGGATACTCGGACCCGGGCAGCGAGGCAGCGCAGGTCGACCGGATCGTCGAGGCACAGTTCGGTCGTCAGGTGCCGGACGTCGCCGTTCTGTACACGCCGACCGACGGCCGCACCGTCGAGGACATCCGCGGCGACGTCGAGCAGAACCTTGCGGGCATCGACTCCTCGCTCCTCGCTCGCGATCCGGTGACGTACTGGAACATGCCGCCGACCATCGCCCAGGGCTTGACGTCGTTCGACGGACGATCCGCGCTGGCCGTCCTGACGATGACCGGCGACGAGGACGCGCGAGTCAAGACGTTCGTCGACATTCGAGACGACCTGCAGATCGACGGTGTCGACGTGCAGTTCGGCGGCTTCTCGACCATCGCCGACGCGTACAACACCGAGGCGCGGTCCGATCTCGTCCGAGCCGAGACCATCACGTTCCCGATCCTGATGGTGTTGCTGCTCGTCATCTTCGGGGGCGTCACCGCCGCCGCCGTCCCGCTGTGCATCGGCGGTCTCAGCATTCTGGCGTCCCTTGCCGTCATGCGAGTGCTGTCGCAGTTCACCGAGGTGAGCATCTTCGCCACGAACATCGCGAGCCTCGTCGGCCTCGGCATGGCCGTCGACTACAGCTTGTTCGTCCTGACGAGATTCAGGGAGGAGCTACGACGCGGCGCCGCCGTCGACCAGGCCGTGTATCGCACGATGGCCACGGCAGGTCGCACCGTCGCGTTCTCGGCGCTGCTGCTCGTGTGCGGTTTCGTCGGCATGCTGATCTTTCCGCAGGCGATGATTCGGTCACTCGGTTTCGGCGGAATGGCTGCGGTCGCGGTGTCGGCGTTCGTGTCGCTGACGGCGCTGCCCGCCACACTCGCAGTGCTCGGGCCACGTATCGATTCGTTGAGTTGGCGTAGGGGCGCAGCCGAGCGCGGTGACGCTCGCGCCGAACGGTTCTGGGGTTCGGTGGCCGAGCGCGTGATGCGACGGCCCGCCGTCGTCGCGGTCTCGATTCTCGCGTTCCTCGGACTGCTCGCGGCGCCGATCTTCGGCGTCGCACTCGGCGACCTCGACCACAAGGGACTGCCCTCCGACGCGCCCGCCCGCATCGCGACCGACAAGCTGTTCGCCGATTTCCCTCTCGCCAACTCGGGCGTCACGGTGATGGTCCAGTCCGACAACGGTTCTCCCCCGGACGCCCTCGTCGTGCAGCAACTGGCCGCCGAGATGGGACGCGTCGACGGCATCGCGGCCGCCATACCGTCGGGCAGCGCCGAGAACTACGGGGTCATCAGGGCCATCCTGACCTCACCGGATCGCACCGAGAGCGCACTCGACACCGTGTCCCGCCTTCGCGACATCGAGGCGCCGGACGGCACCGTGATCCGCATCGGCGGAGCGACAGCGTTGAGCCAGGACGGCATCTCGTCGATCTACGACACCATTCCGTGGATGTTCGCGATCATGATCGCTGCGACGTTCGTCGTCACGACGGCCGCGTTTCGCTCGATCGTGTTGTCCACCAAAGCAATCGTCATGGCAATACTCAGCCTGGCCGCGACGTTCGGCGTGCTGACCTGGGTGTTCCACGACGGCCACGGGGCAGGGATCGTCGGGATCACACCGGCGCCGCTGCAAGCCACCATGAGCATCCTCATCATGGCCGTCGTGTTCGGATTGTCCACGGACTACGAGATCTTCCTGCTGTCCCGCATCGTCGAAGCGCACGACGCAGGCGCGAGTACGCGTGACGCAGTGAGAATCGGCGCCGCACGCACCGGCCGCGTCGTCACGGCAGCCGCACTGCTGCTCATCACCGTCACCGCATTCTTCTCGTTGTCCGAACTCGCGATGATGCGCCTCGTCGGAATCGGCATCATCGTCGGACTGATACTCGACGCCACCGTCGTACGCATGTTGCTCGTCCCCGCAACGGTCAAGCTGATGGGCGAGGCCAACTGGTGGCTGCACCCGAAAAAACTTGTGCACGAGACTGTTTCGACCCCATTGGAAAAGGACAACGAGAATGTCGGTTGAGATCAGGTACGCCACGAAAGCAGACATCCGAGAGATGTCCGAAGTGATGGCCCGTGCATTCCAGGTCGAGGATCCGGTCAGCGGGTACTTCTTCCCGAACGACCGCACACGACCGAAGAAGCAACGACGCATGATGTCCGCGTTGATCCGTCATCGGTATCTGCCCATCGACGGGGCCGAGGTCGCGACCATCGACGGCAGGATCGTCGGCGTCAGCCTCTGGTATCCGCACGACTCACCGCCGGAACCGTGGTGGCGCAAGGCAATCAGCGGACCGCACCTGTTGTGGGCCATGGGACGCGGCGTCCGACCCGGCATCCAGATGGACAGGACGCTGCTCGCCGGAGCCCCCGACGACCAGGCCGTCCTGTGGGTGTATCTGGGAATCGAGCCGTCACTGCATCGTTCGGGCGTCGGACGGGCATTGACGAGCTCCATCTTCGAGCGAATGGACCACGAACGTCGCATCACCTACGGGATCTGCAAGGAGGGAAACATTCCCTTCTGGACCGCAATGGGTTTCGAACCGGTAGGCACGACGACCATCGGGCCGAAAGGTCCGCTCGTGTACCGCATGAACCGCCCGCCCGCGCAGGTGACGAGCGGGCCGTAGCCGGCTCGCCTTCCGTCGTGGCGGCTGCGAGAAGATCATCAACCGGTTCGGGCTGCTGATACCGCTTACTGATCGGAGATGGCAGAAAGAATCCACTTACCGTCGGTCTTCTCCATGTTCACGACGATGGGCCCCTCGGCATTTCCCTGCGCGACGCCCGCTTGCGTGGCACTGACATTGAGCAGTGCGACGATCTCGGCGTGATCGGGTTCGAGGCGCGTGACGCCGATATCGGAGATGTCGGCCTGCGTTGCGGTCTGAGTCTGGCGCACAGCCGATTTCGTCGTGTCGGCCACTCGGTCGAACTCGGCGAGCATGTCGGGGTTGAGGACGGCGCGGGCCTTGTCGAAGTCCTCGTCGATCGTCGCGTCGCTGTAGGTGTAGAGCGTCTTCAATGCGTCCGTCGCCGCAGCGGTGACCTCGGACGTCGCGTTCTGATCGACCCACGCCGAATTGTCGACGTCCGCACCGGGCTTCAGCGCAGCAACGACGGCGACAGCACCGAACACGACGGCAGCGACCCCCACTGCGACAACCGGCGTCCAGCTGGTCCGCGCGGCAGGCGCCTCGGAAGCGGCGGGCTCCGCAGGAGCGGCAGGTTCCGCGAGAGCGGCAGGTTCCGCGGGAGCGGGCGGTTCTGCGGGAGCCTCGGGTTCAGGCGCGGCGGCGTCGGGCTTCGCAGCCTTCGAAAGGTCTACCGGCGTGGTGGAATCCGAGGTCGCCGTGGTGTCCGGAGTCGCTGCGTCGGACGCGACGGCGTCGGGCTCGGTTCTGCGATTGCTGCCCGCCACCTTCTTCCGAGCCTTGCTGGTGGTGTTGGGGGGAACGATCTTCCGGCGCTGTGGAGGCACTGCGGACAACTCCTCGTAGTTCTTTCGAAAAATGCCACTATCCGATGGTCAGGGCAGGACGGATGTCACTGCCCGCCGGTCGCATCGGGAGCGGGCGCAGGCTCCGCGGTTTCGGACGGGACCGCGTTCGGGTCGGCGGGCTCAGTGGTCGGGGCGGGAGCTCCATTGGGGTCGAGCGGCAATCCGTTCGAGTCCGTCTGCCCGCCCGACGCGTCGAGCGCGATCGGTGTTCCGATCGGGTCGACCTTGTTGGCCTTCCACGTACCGTCGACGTCTTCCATGAACAACCGCATGGTCTGCTTGACCTTCTGCGCCGGACGGTCAGGCCACGTCGTCGTCGCGGCGATGACGACCAGTGCGGTGGCTGTGCCCTCGTCGGCGCTGAGTTCGGTCAGGGTCGAGTGCATCAACTCGGCCGAACTCTTGGCTCCCGACGTGCGGACCGCGTCGTCGATAGACGACCGTGTTGCTTCCAGATCGTTCAGCATCGTGTCGCCGGTAATGGACGACTTCATGTCGTCGAACGACTGATCGATGTTGGCGGCGTCGACGGTGTTGAGGTTGATCGCCACCTGCTGGGCACCGGTGAGTGCCGAGTCGCGGGTGTCGGCAACCGATTTGTCGGATCGCGCGTTCACGTACCCGATTCCGAACCACACGGCCGCTACCAGGGCGACGATCGCGACGACGGATACGCCGATCAGAACCGGAGTCCTGCTGCTCTTTCGGCCGACATTTTCGCTCGATGGCCCAGGAGCGCCGGAAGTCGGCTCCTGGGCTTCGGTGTTTGACGTCACACTGACACCCTACTACTCGGTAACTTCGTCACCCGATCCGCTTACTTCGGAGTGACACCGATCAGCGGTGCGAGCTGCGTCGCAATCGGATTCAAGTTGAGCTTGTCCGGATCGACCTTCGGCTTCGAATCCCACGGCTGCGGGGTTTCGGGATCCGCGAAGACGATGCGGTTGGAACTACGAACACCTGTCACGCTGCCCTGAGGCGTCGTGCAGTTGGCCTGCAGGTTCAGCGGGTAGTTGTCCTCGGACATGTCGAAGTTCGGGTTCTTCGCCTTCTCCTCCGCGAGGATCGCCTGGGTGCCCTCGTAGCCGACCGTGCACGGCGGCGGGTTGTTCGTCTCGAGCAGCAGACCCTGATGGATCGTGCCGTCGCCCGGGGTCAACGTGCTCGATCCAGCGGCCAACGCGGGCAGGAAGATCAGCAGCGGCTGCAACGCGAGCGTGCGCGGCGCGGCAAGCTCGGTGACCTCGTTGAGGTTGTTCAGATCGGTCGTCAACGCCGGACCGCCCTCGTCGATCAACGCACCGATCTGATCGCTGGCGGCAGTGCCGGTGTTGATCAGTCGTCGAATGTCCGGGTCGTTGCTGCGCAGCTGGGCCGTCACGTTGTTCAGGTCGGTGCTGAACTGACGGATGGCCGACGCCTGATCCGACTGGGTGTCGAGAACCGTCCGGCTGTCCCGAACGAGCGCGAGAGTTTGGGGCAACGCCTCGTCACCGGACTGAGTGAGCGTGTTCAGCGAGTCCAGGAGGACCTGCAGATCGTCGCCCTTGCCGTTCAATGCCGTGCCCAGTTCCTGGACAACCGTCGTCAAGTTCTGCAACGGAACGGAACTGACGAGACTGTCCGCACTCGCGAGCACGTTCTCGACCGGAACGGGCGTTGCCGTGTCCGCCTCGACGATGACCGAACCGCTTTCGAGGTACGGACCCTCGTCGCTGGTCGGCTGCAGGTCGACGTACTGCTCACCGATCGCAGAGCGGTTGGCCACGACGGCCTTCGCCGACGACGGAATGTCCGGCCCACCGTTGTTCAACAGCAGTTCGACGTTCACGCCGTCCGACGTCAGCGACAACGCACCGACCGTCCCGACGGGCACACCGCGGTACGTCACCTCGGCGTTGGTGAAGATGCCGCCCGAGTCCGCGAACTGCGCATTGACGTCGTACTGCCCGAAGCCGAGCAGATTGTCGATTCGGACGTACTTTCCACCGACGTACACGATGCCGAGCACCGCGACGGCGATGAATGCGAACAGCTGAATCCTGACCAGCCGCGATCTCACTGTCCACCTCCGAATTGTTCGAGCAGGTCGTTCAACGGAGCGAACGGAGTCGGTTCGTTCACGGGCGAGTCCACCGGTTCGGTTCCTGGCGCGACCGGGACTCCCGGCGGCGGGGACGGATTGGGAATGATCGGAGGCAACGGCAGCAGCGAGATCGTCGGCCATCCCGGGCGCGGTCCGTTGCCGTTGTAGTACGGGTTCGACGGATCGACCAGCGGCAGCGTGTCACCGTACTTCGGTGGGATGTAGACCGGATCGCCTTCTCCCACACCGAGATTGCGCAGCGTGGTGCCGATCGACAGATCCAGCGACAGGTACAGGTTCGCCGAATCGCCCTGTGTGATCTGCTCGATGCCGTCGGGGAACGGGAGGGTCGGGATGAGCGGCAGCGTCGTGACGATGTCGTCGCTCGACTCGGCGAGCGCCTGCAACGTCGGCCGCAGTGCGCGCAGATCGGCGATCAGGTTGTCCTTGGACCGGTTGATCACGTCGGTGCCGACGGCTCCGAGTCGATCGAGCTGGCCGAGCATCTGCGTCAGCTGCGGACGCTGCTGTTCGAGAACGTCCGTCGCGATCGGAAGGTCCGACAGCACACGATCGATCTTCTCGGTCTGGCCACTCACCTCGGTCGTCAGAACGTCGAGACCGTCGAGCGCACGGGTGATGTCGTCGCGCTGCTCTTCGAGGCCACCGATGAGGGTGTTCGCCTGTTCCAACAGACTGCGTGTCTTGCCCTCGCGACCGTCGAACGCGGCACTCAATTCCTTGACGACCGGAGCGAGTTGGCCGACGCCACCGCCGTTGAGGACCATCGACAACGCGCCGAGAACCTGCTCGATGTTCGTCGTCGACCGCGTCCGATCCAGCGGGATCGTGTCGCCGTCCTGCAGTTTCTGCGGATCGGCGTCACCCGCAGGCACCGTCAGCTGAACGAACTTCTCACCGAGGATCGACGTCTGCTCCACTGCGGCAAGCGCATTGGCGGGCAGATCCACCGAATTGTCGACGATGACGTTCACGTTCGCGGTCCACTCACCGTTCGGCACCGAGATCGAATCGACTCGGCCGACCTCGACACCGTCGACCTTCACCGTCGACTGCGGGACGAGGTCGAGCACGTCCTGGAACTGAATGGTCAGATGCATCGGGTTGCTTCCGGTATCCGCGCCACCGGGCAGCGGAATGCCGTAGACGCCCTGCGAACACGCCGTCGCCGACAAGCCGACGACCGTCGCACCGGCGAGCACGACGAGTGGGCGCGTACGCATGACCGACCTTCCCATCACTGTCCCCCTCCGAGCGACTGCTGCAAACCGGGCAGCGTGTTGTTCTCGCCGAGACGCGGCGACACGGTGCCGGGCACCGTTCCCGGCACGACGGCGTTCTGTTCGGTCGTACCGCTGAGGACACCGAACGGCAGAACGACGCCCGAATCCCGCACGGGCCCTTGAATCAAGGTCGTGAATTCGCTGCATCGATCGATGATCGGCTGGATCTGCGCACCGAGCTGCTCGAAGCGCGGATCGCCCGGCACCAGCTTGCCGAGGTCGATCAATCTGCACACCGTGCCCAACGGGTCCTGCGTCTCGTTCTGCAGGTTGGCGCGGGACGCCAGCGTTCCCGATTCGGCGTCGTACGCGTTGACGAGGTTACTGATTGCGAGCGGAAGCAGCGTCAGCGTCTCCACCAGCGATTCCTTGCCGTCGGCCAACGTCTGCGTGGGCTGGACGAGACCGTCGGCGGCCTGCACCAGCTGATCTCGATTGTCCGCGACGAATCCGGCGACGTCACCAAGCGTGATGGACAGCTGGTTCAGCGCCGCACCGAGATCCTCGCGTTCTCCGTTCAGGAAGCTCGTGAGATCCGACAGCTGGTTGTTGAAGTTTCGGACCTGTTGATCGTTCGCGGCGAGCGCCGACACGAACGTCTGCAGGTTCTTGACCGTGTCGAACAGGTCGCCGCGCGACTCGTTGAGTGTGCGCGACGCCTCGGACAGCTGAGTGATGCTGTCGCCCAACGCTTCACCGTTGCCGTCGAGGTTCGCAGCACCGGTGTTCACGAGGTCTGTCAGCGCGCCGTCCTTGTTGGCGCCCTCGGGACCGAGAGCGGTCGAGAGTTCGTCGATGCTCGCGTAGATCTGGTCGACCTCGACGGGAGTTGCCGTACGATCGCGCGGAATGACCGCGCCGGAGGCCATCGTGTCGCCTCCGCTGTACGCGGGCGCGAGCTGGATGTACCTGTCCGACACCAGAGACGGCGTGATCTGCGCTGCCTTCGCGTCGGCCGGGATGTCGATGCCGCGCTTCACGCGCATCTGAACCTCGACCTGGTCGCCCTGAGGGGTTACCGAGGTGACCTCACCGACCGCGACACCGAGCACACGGACATCCGAGCCCTCGTAGATACCGACCGACTTGTCGAAGTAGGCGGTGATGTTCGTGGCGCCGGCGCGCGTGAACAGCCACCACAGACCGGCTGCGACGACCAACGCGACGATCACGACGGCTGCGATGACGCCCTTGCCGATGCCGGACTTCTTCTGTTTCTGTGCGGTGTCGGTCATCAGTTGCCCCCGAGATCGCGTGCGGGCTGACGGTAGCCGGGAATGAGCGGCAGACCGGGCGGCGTCAGGTTGGCGAGGGTGATGTCGAGCCACCGGCCGTTCGCCGTGACGTTGGCATACAAACGCACGAACGGCGCATAGAGCTCGAGCGCCCTGGACAGGGAGTCGTTGTTCGCGTTCAGGATGTCGATGACTCCGTTCAACTGCTGGAGCATCGGATTGATCTGCTGCTCGTTGTCGCGAACCAATCCGGTGAGTTCCGTGGACAGCCGCTGCGTGCCTGTCAGCAGTTGTGAGATCGACTGCTGTCTGTTGTTGAGTTCTTCGAGCAACGGACCGGCGTCGGCGATGAGGCGGTTGAACTCCTGGTTACGGTCGGCCAGCACCTTCGAGGTCTTGCCGGTCGCCTCGAACAGCCTCTGCAACTCGGCATCTCGACTTGCGATGGTCTGCGACAGCCTGCTGACACCGTCGAGCGATGCTCGAATGTCGTCCGGCGTCTCCGAGAACGCCTGCGACAGCGTCTGGAAGCTCGACGCCAACTGGTCGGTGTCGATGTCGGTGATGGTGCGCGCCGCGTCGGAGAACGCGTCGATGACGTCGTACGGAGATGTCGTGCGCTCGAGCGGGATCGGATCCTTCGGCTTCAAGACCTCGTCGCCGCGCGGATCGATGGCCAGGTACTTCTGGCCGAGCAGCGTCTTGATCTGGATCGAAGCCGACGAGTTGTTGCCGATCCACGCGTCCTGCACGCGGAATTGAACGTTCACCTTGTCGCCGGCGAGATCGACGGAATCGACCTTGCCGACCTTGACGCCCGCGATGCGCACTTCGTTGCCGGGCTTGAGACCTGCGGCCTCGGAGAACTCTGCGGTGTACACCGACCCTGCACCCAGGATGGGCAGACGGTCGAGGAAGAACACGGCGACGGTCGCGAGCAGCACGATCATGATGCCGAGCGCACCGGCCACTACCGGGCTACGCTTTTTCATCCCTGGATCCCCCCAGCCTTGCACCGCTCGGCCGCGTTCGTGTACAGCGGTTGATTCACAGTCGGCAGTCCCGTCGGCAGGTTCAAGTTCGGCGAAGTGCCCGGCCCGGCCTGAATGTCGATGCCGCACAGATAGAACGTGAACCACGATCCCTGCTGCGCGGTGCGAATCAGTTTGTCGAGCTTCTTCGGCAGTGTCTGGATGACCTTCGTCAGGTCCTCCTCGCGGTTGTTCAGCGTCGTCGCAAGCGTGTTCAGCGACGCGATCGATCCCTGGATCGCGGGCCGCGTCGGCTCCAGCAGATCCGAGGTCGCGTCCGTCAGACCGGCCAGCGACGTGACGGCGGATCCGACGACGTCACGATCGGCCGACAACCCCGACACGAGCTGCTGCGTGTTGACGATCAGCGAATCCAGATCCTTGTCGTGCTGGTTCACCGTCTCCAACACCGTGTTGAGGTTGGTGATGACGGCTCCGATGACCCGGTCCTTGTCGGCGACAGTGTTGGTCAGGCTCGCGGTGCTGCGCACCAGGTCGGAGATCGTGCCCGCCTCACCCTGGAACACCTGGATGATCTGGTACGACAGCTTGTTCACGTCGTCGGCGTTGAGCGTCGTGAACAGCGGCCGGAAACCGTCGAACAGCGTCGTCAGATTGACGGCGGGCTTGGTCTGCGAGAGCGGAATCTCCCCGCCCGGGTTCAGCTTTCCGCCCTGCTCTCCGGAGCCCTGTTCGAGGGCGATGTAGCGCTGCCCCACCAGGTTGCGGTATCGCAGGTTCGCAGTCACGGTCGACGGGAGGTAGTCGCGACCGTTGACACTGAACTCGACGCGTGCTTCGCGTTCGTTGACGATCTCGATGTTCTTGACGTCACCGACGCGAACACCGGCAATACGTACCTCGTCGCCCTTGTTGAGCGACGCGACGTCGCTGAAGATCGCGCTGTACTTCTCGCCGCCTCCGCCGCTGATGTTCGCGATCGAGAACGCGAGCGTGGCGGTCGCCAGGATGGTCACCACCGCGAACACGATCAGTTTGACGAGTGGAGCTGCAAGTCCCCTCATTTGATGGTCACCTCCGCTCCCCTCAGTGCGGGTGCTCCGAGAGTCGTCGTCCACGACGGGATCTCACCTGGAGCCACTCCCCCGGCCTCGCCGTAGATCACGGCGAGGGTGTCACGCTCGAAATCGGATCCTTCGTACCCCGCAGGCGTCGCCTGGCCGTCGGTACCCGTCGCAGCAGGCACGCCCGACAGCTGCGGTGCGGGAAGTTCGGGGATCTCCTGCGGTCCTGGGTTTCTCGACGGCACCTGGTAGGACCCGTCGTTGGCCGATCCGCCCGGGTACTGCGGGAAGAACTCGCCCGCATCGGTGTTCGCCGGGGTGTAGCACTTCGGTCCGCGGTTGTCGAAGAGACGCGGCTCGTCCTGGTTGGGCAGGTAACGACCCTTCGGGTTGACGAACGACGCGGTCACGTTGATGCCCCGATACTCGTCTCCGACGCCGATGACCTTCTGCGCCTCGGCGACGGTCGGAACGAACTGCGAGAACGTGCACCCGAACGACGGCGAGTACTTGGCCAGAAGTTCCAGTGCCTCACGCGAATTCGCTGCGATGTTGATCAGGTTGTTCGAATTGGCCTGCAGGAAGTCCGCTGTCGTTCCGCTGGTGGATGTCAGCGTCGCGATCAACGTGTCGACCGCAGGACGCTGCTCGACGAACGTGTTGCCGGTGACGGTCAGGTTCTCGAGCGCGTCCACCAGTTGGGGGGCAGCGTCGGAGTAGGTCTGCGAGAAGTCGGCGAGACCACGCAGATCTTCCTGAATGTTCGGCAACTCGGTGTTCAAGCTCCCGAAGATGCGTTCGAGCCGATCGATCGTCATGCCGAGTTCCGCACCGCGGCCACTCAATCCCTGCGCCAACGCACCGAGCGTATTGGCCAGGTCCTGTGGCGGAATGGCTTCGAGCAGCGGCAGCAGGTTGTCCAGCAGCTGGCCCACCTCGATGGCGTCGCCGCTCGTGTCCTGGCGCAGCACGGTGCCGTTCGTGATGGGCGACGCCGTGTCTCCTTCCGGGACGATCAGCGACACGTAGCGCTCACCGAACAGCGTCTTCGGCAGCAAACGCGCCGTCGTGTTCGACGGGATCAGCTCCGCCTTGTCCGGATCGATCGCCAGATGCGCGGTGACGACGCCGTCGACGGTCGACGCCGAGCGCATCTCACCCACGATCAACCCGCGGACCTTCACGTCCGCGTTGGCAGGCAGGGCGTTGCCCACCGAGTCGGTGATCAGATCGATGCTGACGACCTTCTTGAACGTCTTGTTGTACGACGTGATGGACCACCCGAGGAAAAGGATGAGAACCAAGAAGAATGCCAGACCCAACAGAAGTCGCCTGAGGCGAGACGGCGAGTCGATCATCCTGCAACCCTCACTGTGGTGGTGGTTCCCCAGATGGCAAGACTGAGGAAGAAGTCCAGAACAGCGACCGTCACGATGGCGGTCCTCACGGCACGACCCACTGCGACACCGACTCCGGCAGGTCCGCCCGAAGCATGGAACCCGTAGTAGCAGTGGATCATGATCAGCACGAAGGCGAAGATCAACACCTTCAGGAACGAATAGAGAACGTCCTCGGGCGGTAGGAACAGATTGAAGTAGTGGTCGTACGACCCGCCCGACTGCCCGTTGAAGATCGTGCTGATGCCGCGAGAGGCGATGTACGACGCGAGCAGACCGACGATGTAGAGCGGGATGACCGCGATGAATCCGGCGATCATGCGCGTCGTGACGAGAAACGGCACACTCGGTACCGCCATGACCTCGAGTGCGTCGATCTCCTCGGAGATCCGCATGGCTCCGAGCTGCGCGGTGAATCCTGCGCCGACCGTCGCCGACAACGCCAGACCGGCGACGACGGGCGCGATCTCACGGGTGTTGATGTACGCCGACAGGAAGCCGGTAAGCACCGAGCTGCCGAGCTGTTCGAGCGCTGCGTAACCCTGCAGGCCGACGACGACACCCGTTGCGCCGGACATCATCACGATGACGCCGATGGTGCCGCCGATGACGGCGAGCGCGCCGCTGCCGAAGGTGACCTCGGCGAGCAGACGAAGGGTTTCCTTCTTGTAGTGGATCAGCGTGCGCGGAATCCATCCGATGGCTCGCGCGTAGAACGACATCTGTTCGCCCGCGCTGTCGAGCACGGTCAGCGGCGCGTTCGCGATTCGCTTCGCGCGCATGAGAGTACGGTCGCCACGACCTTTGGCGATGGTCATTGCGGGTCAGCTTCCCTTCGCCGGCACGACCTGGAGATACACCAGGGTGAGAATGAGGTTGGCAAAGAACAGCAACAGGAACGTGATGACGACCGTCTGATTCACTGCCTCACCGACCCCCTTCGGGCCGGGATTCGGGTTGAGACCCTTGTACGACGCGATGATTCCCGCGATCAAGCCGAAGATGGCAGCCTTCAACTCCGCGACGTAGAGGTCGGGCAACTGCGCGAGCGCCGAGAAGGACGCCAGGTACGCGCCGGGAGTTCCGCCCTGCAGCACGACGTTGAAGAAGTAGCCGCCCGCGATGCCGACGACGGACACGAGACCGTTCAGCAGCAGGGCCACGAGAATCATCGCAAGGACACGAGGAACGACGAGGCGCTGGATCGGATCGATACCGAGCACCCGCATCGCGTCGATCTCCTCGCGGATGGTGCGCGACCCGAGGTCTGCTGTCACGGCCGACCCGGCGGCGCCGGCGATCAACAGCGCCGTCACGATCGGACTGCCCTGCTGGATGACGGCGAGCACGCTGGCGGCGCCGGTGAACGACTCGGCTCCGAGCTGCTTGATCAACGAGCCTGTCTGCAGCGACACGACGGCACCGAACGGAATGGCCACGAGTGCCGTCGGCAGGATCGTGACGCTGGCGATGAACCATGCCTGCTCGATGAACTCGCGAAGCTGGAACGGGCGCCTGAACGTGTTGCGGACGACGTCCACCAACAATTCGACGATATTTCCGGCTTGCGTCAGTGCTGCGCTAGCCGGTGCGAGCGCGGATTTCTTGGAACCCCCCATAGCCCTTACTGTCCCCGCCCCTGCGACGAGCCGCGGCCCTGGTCGCTGTATCCGGTGTCGTAGCCCGAGTTGTCGTAGCCGGTCTGCTCGTACCCGGAATTGTCGTAGCCCGCTTGCTGGTCGTATCCCGCTTGCTCGTAGCCGGTCTGGTCGTACTGCTGCTGGTAACCGGAGCCGTCGTCGTAGCTCTGTCCTGCATAGGCGGGAACCTGCTGAGACGAGTTGGTCGCGTCGAGGTCTTCCTGGATGGCGACCTGCGCGCTGTGCGGCAGCGTGTGCATGATGCGTCGCACCCTTTCCTGCCGGCGAGCAACGGCCTGGCGAACCGGCGTCCCGGGCGTCGCCTTCATCTGCGGCACGATTCCTTCGACGTCGTCGACGCCGCCCGCATGGTGTCCGGCGTCGACGAGCGCCTGCTCGTGCGCCATCTGCGCCTCGTCCTTCTCCTCGGACATGCCGATCGGGCCGATCATCGTGCCGTTCAAGAACTGCTTGACGACGGGTTCCTCGCTGGTCAACAGGACCTCACGGGGACCGAACATGACCAACTGGCGACGGAACAGCATGCCGATGTTGTCCGGCACCGTCCGCGCGAGGTTGATGTTGTGGGACACGATGAGAATGGTCGCATCGATCTCGGCGTTGATGTCGATCAACGTCTGCGAAATGTACGTGGTGCGCACCGGGTCGAGACCGGAGTCCGGCTCGTCGACGAGGATGATCTCGGGATCGAGCACGAGGGCACGGGCCAGACCTGCGCGCTTGCGCATACCGCCGGAGATCTCACCGGGAAGCTTGTCCTCGGCGCCGACGAGGCCCGTCAGCTCCAGCTTCTCCATCACGATTTTGCGGATGTCAGATTCGCTCTTCTTGGTGTGCTCGCGAAGCGGGAACGCGACGTTGTCGTACAGATTCATCGACCCGAACAGAGCGCCGTCCTGGAACAGCACGCCGAACAGCTTGCGGATCTCGTAGAGCTCACGCGACGAGCACTGCAGGATGTCGGTTCCGTCGATGAAAATCTTGCCCTGCTCGGGCCGCAGCAGACCGATCAGGGACTTCAGGAACACCGACTTGCCGGTGCCGGACGGCCCGAGGAGTGCACTGACCTCTCCCGACGGCAGCGTCAGCGATACGTCCTGCCAAATCTTCTGAACACCGAAAGACTTGGTCAGACCCTCGACCGAAACCTCGACTCCCACTCTGACCTCCAAGTTCGTACACATCACCGGATGTGGGCCCGGTCACTCTATCGCATACGAGTGTCCGCACCGACACAGGAGCTTACTGCCCAGTAATAAAATCCCCGAGGCGGGCCGAGATCCTGAGCTTAGTGTGACTCATGTCACTGAGACACGCGTACGACTCGCCGGATTTGTGACGAAAACCAACGTGTCGGCACTGTGACAGACCACAGAATATGGCGCTTCCGACCGCTCCGCATCGACACGACGCTGCACGGACGAAAGAAAGAGGGCCACCTCCCGTACGGGAGGTGGCCCTCTTTCGATGAAGCGACAGACCGTGATCGGCCCGGCAAGAATTACTTGACGGTGATCTTGGCGCCGGCTGCTTCCAGCTTCTCCTTGGCAGCGTCGGCTGCGTCCTTGGCAACCTTCTCCAGGATGGCCTTCGGAGCGCTCTCGACGAGGTCCTTGGCTTCCTTCAGGCCGAGGCCGGAAACGACCTCACGGACGACCTTGATGACCTGGATCTTCTTGTCGCCGGCCGACTCGAGGACGACGTCGAACTCGTCCTGCTCCTCGGCAGCGTCAGCGCCACCGGCAGCCGGAGCGCCTGCAGCGGCGACGGCGACGGGAGCAGCTGCGGTGACCTCGAAGGTCTCCTCGAATGCCTTCACGAACTCGCTGAGCTCGAGGAGGGTGAGCTCCTTGAACTGGTCGAGCAATTCTTCGGTGCTGAGCTTCGCCATGGTGGCGGTCCTTCCTTTAGTACCGAGTCGCTGATCCGCGACACAGGTGGTGGTGTGTAGCTGTTCGCTGAAAAGTGCGGATCAGCTTTCGGCGGGAGCGTCTGCTTCTGCCGGTGCCTCGGCAGCGGCAGAAGCCGGTGCCTCGGTGGCCTTCTTGTCTGCCAATGCCTGGGCCAGACGTGCAACCTGCGACGCCGGAGCGTTGAACAGGCCGGCAGCCTTCGACAGGTTGCCCTTCATGGCACCTGCGAGCTTTGCCAGCAAGATCTCGCGGGACTCGAGGTCCGCGATCTTGTTGATCTCGTCCACGGACAGCGTCGCGCCGTCCATGTAGCCGCCCTTGACGACCAAGGCCTTGTTGTCCTTTGCGAACGCCTTGATGGCCTTCGCAGCGTCGACCGGCTCGCCCTTGATGAATGCAATGGCGGTCGGTCCGACGAACAACTCGTCCAGCCCGGTGATGCCGGCTTCGGCAGCAGCGCGCTTGACCAGGGTGTTCTTGGCGACGGAGTACGTGGCACCTTCGCCGAGCGCACGCCGGAGCTGAGTCAGACCGGACACCGACAGGCCACGGTATTCCGTGACGACGGCAGCCGTCGAACCCTTGAACTGTTCGGTGATCTCGGATACTGCCGAGACCTTTTCGGGCTTTGCCATACTTCGCCTCCTCTCGTGGGAAGTAATGTCGATCGCGAGAGGTCCGGCAGAAACAACGAACGCCCCGGCGCAAGAAGCACACGGGGCGTAGACATGAGAACAGCGTCGCGAAGACGCCGTCGAACAGGTCCCTTACCTCGTCCTCCTGCGTGGGCCGTCCGAGAAACTCGGACCTTCAACCGCATTCCCTGGAGAAGGCGGTGACCAACGGTCTTGGGTAGAACTCGATTGGGTGGACCGGATGCATTCCACATCCGAACCGTCGGCAACAGTACCTCGAGCAGTGCCACTACACCAAAACGGCCCGACAGTGCGCCTCACCGTTTTCGGATGTGACTGCCCACCAAGTTTGCCCGAGCGTTGCTGTCAGCTGCGCACAACAATCGCCGCTCACAGGACAACCGAGCATTTTGACGGTTCAATCGGATACATGACGGCAGCGCAGCCACGTCCCCTCCTGCGTCCTGGGCACGCCCAGGAGCGAGTACGCGACCCCAGCGGTGGCGACGCAGCGACCGCGTGGCGCAACCTCGTCGAGGCACCGCCCCGCTATCCCGAGATCGCACGAGCGTCGAACGTTCCGATCACGATGAGCGACGGGACCGTTCTACGGGCGGACGTCTTTCGCCCCGCCGATGTCGCAGGAGTTGCCGTCGCGACCCCGCTTCCGGTGGTTCTGAACATCACGCCGTACAACAAGGGCCTCGTGACGGGCATCGATGCGCTTCTCGGGACGCCCGTGCTGGGTCGAGCACTCCGTGGGCTCTCGCGCCGACTCGACCTCAGCGGCACCCCCTTCGAAGGGATCACGGAGATAACCCGCATCGTCGACGGCGGTGCAGCCGATCTGTTGTCGGTCAATCGTCACCTGATCCGCAGCGGGTACGTCCAGGTCATCGTCGACGCACGAGGCACCGGGTCGTCGGCAGGCAAGTGGGATGTTCTCGGCAATCGAGAGCAGCTGGATTCCATCGAGATCATCGAATGGAGTGCCTCCCAGCCGTGGAGCAACGGCCGCGTCGGAATGACGGGCATCTCGTACTCGGCGATCAACGCACTGCAGGCCGCAGCGAAGAGGCCGAACGGGCTAGAGGCGGTGTTCGCCGTCGAAGGATCGGTCGACATCGTTCGTGAGATCTTCGCGACCGGCGGTGCGCCGTCCTTCTTCATACAGCTGTGGTTGACGACCGTGAACGGGCTCAAATGGGTGCCGTCGCTGCAGGGCCTCGACGTCGTCACCTGGCTCCGAGATCGCGCGTCCTCCCCCGCCACTCACATGCTCGATCTCGCCAGAGGATTCCTGACCGGCGGTGACACGAGAATCTACGACGACCCCTACTACGACAACATCGACGCCGACATCGAACAGATCGACGTACCCACCTTCGTCTACGGATGCTGGCACGACATCTTCGGAGGCTCGGCCCCCGACATCTACAACCGGCTCGCGCTCGAACGCGGCCACAAACAGCTTCTCGTCGGCGACGGCTATCACGGCAATCCGGGGATCGGTTTCGGACGACCGGGGTTCCCACCTCGTCTCGACGTGCTCGAACGCGCTTGGTTCGATCGTTGGCTCCGCGACGAGGACAACGGAATCGAGAAGTACGGACCCGTCACTCTCCGCAGTCAGGGCGGTACGTGGACAGCGCATGGGCGATTTCCCGCTCCTCACGCGCAGCCGACGCGGCTCTACCTCTCTGCCAAGACTTCCGGCGTCGCCGCGCATGCAGTAGCCGACGGCAGTCTCGTCGGCACGCCCGACGGATCCAGCGGAATCTTCACCGTTCGTCCGTCTCTTCGCCCGACGGTGTCTCGTGACACGACGCAGGTGTTGGCCGGGATCACCGCGGTGTTCGGCGGCGGGTTCACCTACGACAATCGCTTCGCGGAAGGCGCCGCCGCCACGTTCACCACCGGCCCTGCCCACGCGGACACGGTCGTCTCCGGCCCGATGAATCTGCACATGCAGGTCGTGTGCCATGCGCGAGAAGCGTTGTGGGCCATCATGGTCTGCGACGTCGCACCCGACGGCACCTCGACGGTCATCACGAACGGTGCACTGTTGACCTCCCGTCGGGCCATCGACGACGAGAAGTCCCTCTTCGCGCCGAACGGGGACTACACCAAGCCGCACCACCCGTTGACCGAGGCCTCCATGCTGGATGTGCCCGTGGGCGAGCCGGTGATTCTCGACATCGACCTGCTGACGACCGAGGCCGTCGTCCGAGTAGGTCACCGCCTCCGCGTCGACGTATTCGCGACCGACGCACCACGATTCATGCCGATACTCCCCGACCTGCTGCGCACGAGGGGCCGCAGACAGGACGTCGTTCTCGACGCCGACGAGCCCAGCTTCCTCGTCGTCCCGCTGCTCGGCACACCCGGTTGGTGAAAGAAGGTCATCGTGCAGACCCGAACCGGCTTCGCGGCGTCGAACTCGCTCGACATCGCGTACGAGGACATGGGCAACCCCGACGATCCCGCCGTGCTGACGATCATGGGTCTCAGTGCGCAGATGACGTTGTGGCCCAACGAGTTCTGCGAACGCATCGTCGACATGGGTTTCCGAGTGATCAGGTTCGACAACCGCGACATCGGCTTGTCGACCAAGATGGACGCAATGCGCATCCAGGGTTCGGCGCTGCTACGACTGCTGCGAACCGGACTCGGCGCACCCAGCACCGTGCCCTACACGCTGCTGGACATGACAGCCGACGCAATCGGGTTGCTCGACTACCTCGACATCGACCGAGTGCACGTCGTCGGAGCATCGATGGGCGGAATGATCGCACAAATTCTGTCGGGGCTGTACCCGGACCGAGTGCTCAGCACCGCGATCATCTTCTCCAGCACCAACGAAGCGTTTCTACCGCCGCCCGATCCGCGCGCCCTGATCCCGCTCATGAAGGGGCCAGGGCCAGGAGCGTCGCGCGAGGAGATCGTTCGGCACTCCGCGAACACGCGGCGCATCATCGGCAGCCCGGCCTACCCGACGCCGATGGACGAACTCCTCGAGACCGCGGGCCAGATGTACGACCGCAACTACTGTCCCGCAGGCGCACTACGTCAGATGGCTGCGGTCACCGGCACGGGAAGCCTGCGGCGATACACCACGCAGATCGCAGGGCCGACCGTCGTCGTCCACGGCCGCGCCGATCGGCTGATGCGGCCCACCGGTGGAAAAGCCGTCGCCCGAGCGGCGAAGAATTCCAGGCTGCACCTCATCGACGGAATGGGCCACGACCTCCCGCGGCCTCTGTGGGACGAGATCCTCGGGGAACTGTCGTCGAACTTCGGGCGGGTCTGAGCTCTCCGCCCCTCCGACCGAATGTCACATCCGGTCACTCTGGGCGACCATTGGACGCCCTCGCTCCAGACCGGCGAAACTCTCCAGGTGACCGAAGGACGCCCTCGCTCACTCTGAGTGACCGAAGGACGCCCTCGGTCCGACCGCCGCCGCCCCCCGGATACGACGAAAGCCGACCCCCATGAATGGGAGTCGGCTTTCGTAAGTCGAGCTGGATCAGGCCTCGACGTCGTCCGACAGCAGGTTACGCGTGCGGTTCGGGTCGACGGGGATGCCAGGTCCGGTCGTCGTCGAGACGGTGACCTTCTTGACGTAGCGGCCCTTTGCCGAAGACGGCTTCGCGCGGAGGATCTCGTCGAGAGCGGCGCCGTAGTTCTCCACCAGCTTGGCGTCGTCGAACGATGCCTTGCCGATGACGAAGTGCAGGTTGGCCTGCTTGTCGACGCGGAAGTTGATCTTTCCGCCCTTGATGTCGTTGACGGCCTTGGTCACGTCGTTGGTGACCGTGCCCGTCTTCGGGTTCGGCATGAGGCCACGCGGTCCGAGGACGCGGGCGATACGGCCGACCTTGGCCATCTGGTCCGGGGTCGCGATCGCGGCGTCGAAGTCCAGGAATCCGCCCTGGATGCGCTCGATCAGATCCTCGGCGCCGACGACGTCGGCTCCTGCTGCTTCGGCCTCCACAGCCTTCTCACCAGCGGCGAAAACGATGACCCGAGCGGTCTTGCCGGTGCCGTGGGGAAGGTTGACGGTGCCGCGCACCATCTGGTCGGCCTTGCGAGGGTCGACGCCGAGACGAACGGCGACCTCGACGGTTGCGTCGAACTTGCTCGACGCGGTGTCCTTGGCCAACTTCGCTGCCTGAAGCGGCGAGTACAGGTTGTCTGCGTCGACCTTTGCGGCCTGCTCGAGGTAGGCCTTGCTGCGCTTTGCCATGTCTTACTGTCCAATCGTGAGTTCAGTGTGGTTGACGGGCCTGGCCGGCCCTCCCACGGGGGTACTGCTGCGGCTGAGGATCAGCCTTCGACCGTGATGCCCATCGAGCGAGCAGTGCCGGCGATGATCTTCGCGGCCTGGTCGATGTCGTTGGCGTTGAGGTCTTCCTGCTTGGTCTTGGCGATCTCGCGCACCTGGTCCATGGTGACCTTGGCGACCTTGGTCTTGTGCGGCTCGCCGGAGCCCTTGGCAACGCCTGCAGCCTTGAGCAGCAGCTTGGCGGCCGGAGGGGTCTTCAGCTTGAAGTCGAAGGTCCGGTCTTCGTAGACCGAGATCTCCACCGGCACGACGTTTCCGCGCTGCGACTCGGTCGCGGCGTTGTACGCCTTGCAGAACTCCATGATGTTGACGCCGTGCTGACCCAGCGCGGGGCCGACGGGAGGAGCAGGGTTGGCCTGTCCTGCCTGGATCTGAAGCTTGATGATCCCGGCTAGCTTCTTCTTCTTCGGGGGCATTTCTTTTTCCTTGTATTCGCTCGGGTTTCTTGCGGTTACTACTGCAAGTTCTGTGGTTCGGCCCGCTAGATCTTGGCGACCTGCGTGAAGCCGAGCTCGACCGGAGTTTCACGGCCGAAGATGGAGACCAGCACCTTGAGCTTCTGCTGCTCGGCGTTGACCTCGCTGATGCTGGCGGGGAGCGTCGCGAACGGGCCGTCCATGACGGTGACCGACTCGCCGACCTCGAAGTCGACCTCGATGGTCGGCTTCGCCGTGGTCTCCGCCGCGGTGGCATCGGTGGTGGCGCCTGCAGCCTTGGCTTCCTTCTTCTCGCCCTGCTGCGGCATGAGGAACTTGACGACCTCGTTGATCGTCAGCGGCGACGGACGCGACGTGGCGCCGACGAATCCGGTGACACCGGGCGTGTTGCGCACCGCGCCCCACGACTCGTCGTTCAGGTCCATACGCACCAGAATGTAGCCGGGCAGTACCTTGCGGTTGACCTGCTTGCGCTGGCCGTTCTTGATCTCGGTGACCTCTTCGGTCGGAACCTCGACCTGGAAGATGTAGTCGCCGACGTCGAGGTTCTGGACGCGGGTCTCGAGGTTGGCCTTCACCTTGTTCTCGTAACCGGCGTACGAGTGGATGACGTACCAGTCACCGGGGGCGCGTCGCAGCGCAGCCTTCAGCTCGGCGACGGGGTCTTCGACCTCGTCGGCCTCGGAGGCCAGTCCTTCGGCGACGGCATCGTCGGCCTGCGCGTCATCGGCGCCCTCTGCCTCGACGGCGTCGGCGATAGCCTCGTCGGTCTCGCGGTCCTGAGCGGCCTGCTCCGCCTCGAGGCCCTGGTGGGTCGCCTCGACATCGGCGTCGAATGCGGCCACTTCGGTGGCGTCGTTGTGCGGCGTGCTCACAGCAGGCACCCTTTCTCTCGTTCAGTACGTGGGTCGATCATGTTCTGCTCACCCATACCGGTCAGCCGAACAGCCATTCGACGCCCTGAGTGAACGCCAAATCCAGGCCGCTGATGAACGCGACCATGAATGCCACGAACACGAGCACAACGCTCGTGTAGGTGACCATTTGCTTGCGATTGGGCCAGATGACCTTGCGCAGCTCGGCAACGACCTCGCGGAGGAACTTGCGCAGACGCTTGAAGATGTTCATGCGCTTCGGCTCACGCGGCTTGTCGGAGCGAGTCGCGACCTTGGTGACCGACGACGCGGCGGCCGGCGTCTTCTCGACCGATGCGGCGCGCGTCCGGCGGGTGGTGCGCTTTCCGGTCGGACGGGCCGAGGTTTCGGAACCGGCAGCGCCCGATCGGGATGCAGCTGCCTCGTCGGTGGCGGACGCAGTGTCGTCGGATGTCGACGAGTCCGACGCGGAAAGATCTTCCGACGTCTCGTCGCGCTTACCGCGCTCCTCGCTCACCGTCGTTCCTCTCAGTAGCCGAAATTGTCGTACACCCTCGCCGGAGCGAGGGAGTGCAACGTGGGCAGGGGCGACAGGACTTGAACCTGCAACCTACGGTTTTGGAGACCGTTGCTCTACCAATTGAGCTACGCCCCTTCGGTTCGATCCGCACTGGATCGGACCGTCCTGCGGTCACACAACATACGCGCTACCCCTACAACTCTCCAAAGGAGAACTCAGGCAGCGCGCAGCGCTGAACAACCACAGAAATCTCAGTGTACTGCACAGGCTATGAAAGTTTGAAATCCACCTGGTCAGGCCAGGCGAACGGTGGCCGTCGCGCGTCCGAAGATCTTCTTGCCCTCGGACTTGGCCGTGATCGCGATGACGGCCGACTTCGTCTCCGCGTCGACGGACTTGATCTTGCCGGAGTACTCGACCGATGCAGCGGAGTCCGCAGGCACGTAGACCGAGCTCGTGAAACGCACGTTGTATTCGGTGACGGCACCGGGATCACCGAGCCACGACGTGACGAAGCCTGCTCCGAGACCCATCGTCAACATGCCGTGCGCGATGACGTTGTCCAGACCCGCGAGCTTGACGACCTCGTCGCTCCAGTGGATCGGGTTCGGGTCACCGGAGACGCCGGCGTAGTTGACCAGATCGCCACGCGTGAGTTTGACGACGCGCTCGGGGAGCTCGTCGCCCACGGACACGTCCGCGAAATTACGAAGCGCCATGCATGATCACTTCCTTCACTGCGTGGGCGATGTTTTCGTCGACTTCTCCACCGGTGCGAGCGACCAGCGTGGTCCACGTGGTCTGCACCAGCTCGCCGTTCTGATCGGTCACGATGTTCTTCGTCGTGATGATGTCGCTGCCGCTCATCTGACGGAACGATTCGAGAAAGACCTCGCAGCTGAGCTCGTCGCCCACCTGAATCGGCTTGTGGAACTGCAGACGCTGGTCGGTCTGGAGAATCTGACTCGGGTCGTACCCGGTGATGATCTCTTTGAACATCCGCGATTGCGCGATGATGCCGACGAGCGAGATGAAGGTGAGAGGCGCGATCAAGCCGTCGTAACCGAAGCTCTTCGCGGCCTCGTCGTCGTGGTGAGCAGGGTGCCAGTCCTGGACGGCACGCGCGTACTCGCGCACTTTCTCCCGGCCTACCTCGTACGGGTGGTCCACCTTGTAGTGGTGGCCGACCATCGCGGCGGCGTGCGCAGCGGGATCCTGCGGAATTTCTGAATTGTGCGACGGCGCAACAGGTTGCGCCGTCGCTGTCACGCGGAAATCGGTTTCGGTCACGCGGAATTCGTACCTTTTCTACCCAGGACGCAAAATCCGTTAGGGCGAAGAAGTAAGCCTAACGCGCGGCGTCGACTTCGAACGAGAACCTACAGCCGAGAGGCTCGCTACTAGCGAGACTCGCGGTGAGCGCGATGCGTGCCGCAGTTGGAGCAGAACTTCTTCAGCTCGATGCGGTCGGGATCGTTGCGGCGGTTCTTCTTCGTGATGTAGTTACGGTGCTTGCAAACCTCGCAGGCCAAGGTGATCTTGGGCCGCACATCGGTGGAGGAGGCCACTGGATGCCTACTTTCAGGTAACTCTGATCCGGAGAATCAGGACTGTGCATTCTTCTTGTGTAGCGGTGACCGGACTTGAACCGGCGACGCAACGATTATGAGTCGTTTGCTCTACCAACTGAGCTACACCGCCTCAGGTTGCTCACCCCTACACCTTCTCACTGCCGAGGCGGACTCGGTAGTGAATCGTCTGGGCGAACCATCCAATCCAGCGAGCCCCCTAACGGAATCGAACCGTTGACCTTTTCCTTACCATGGAAACGCTCTGCCGACTGAGCTAAGGGGGCGTGGCATCTGTTCACGGTTTCCCGTGCGCCGAAGCCTTCAAGAGGTTACACAGTTCGAACGCCGACTACCAAATTACGTGGTCAGCGGGCTCGCTGCACTTCCTCTTCACGGAGAAACCCCAGCGAGCGAACTCGCTGGGGTCCCTTCGGGTGGCAGATGTAGGATTCGAACCTACGTAGGCATAAGCCGACGGATTTACAGTCCGCTCCCATTGGCCGCTCGGGCAATCTGCCGGGTGTACGTCGAAGATTCATGCTCTCTTCGATGCGCTGAAAAGAATACAACGACTGTGCCCCCAGAACGCAAACCGGGTGGATAGCGGGGGTGCGGAGCGGCTAACGTCGGGTGCGCAGCACGTGAACATTCGATACGACACAGGAGTTCCTCAGTGGCAGATTCTTCCTTCGACATCGTCAGCAAGGTCGACCGGCAAGAGGTCGACAACGCTCTCGGTCAGGCTGCGAAGGAGTTGGCGACCCGCTTCGACTTCCGTGGTTCGGGTACCACCATCGAGTGGTCCGGCAGCGGGGAGTCGGAGGTGATCGTCATCACCTCCGAGTCCGAGGAGAAGGTGAAGGCAGCCCTCGACGTGTTCAAGGAGAAGCTGATCCGTCGTGACGTCTCGCTGAAGGCGTTCGAGACCAACGACCCTGCCCCGTCGGGCAAGGTGTGGAAGGTCACCGGAAAGCTCGTCCAGGGCATCACGAGCGAGAACGCGAAGAAGATCTCCAAGAAGATCCGCGACGACGGCCCCAAGGGCGTCAAGGCTCAGATCCAGGGAGACGAGCTGCGCGTCAGCAGCAAGAAGCGCGACGATCTGCAGGCCGTCCAGCAGCTGCTGAAGGCCGAGGACTTCGGTATCGCGCTGCAGTTCGTCAACTACCGGTAGGTGCTTTGCACCCGTGAGTGCGAATGTATAGCCCAGTGCACATTCGCACTCACGTGCGGCGTCAGCCGCCTCTGGCCATCCGTTCCAGCCTCTCGATGCGGTCGGCCATGGGCGGGTGCGTCGAGAACAGCTTCCCGACGCGGTCGCCCACGCGGAACGGGTTGGCGATCATCAGATGCGACTCGGACGCCAGACGCGGCTCGGGCGGCAGCGGTGCAGCCTGCACGCCTCGCTCCAGCTTCCGTAGCGCCGACGCCAGTGCCAACGGGTCACCGGTCAGCTCGGCGCCGGACTGGTCGGCCTGATACTCCCGCGACCGCGACACAGCCAGTTTCACGACGGTCGCCGCAATCGGTCCCAGCAGCGAGACCAGCAGCAGCGCGATGGGATTGGCCCCGTTGTTGCCGCGTCCGCCGAACATCGACGCGAACATGGCGAAGTTCGCCAAACCCGAGATGACCGCGGCCATCGCGCCGGCGACGGACGAGATCAGAATGTCGCGGTTGTAGACGTGCGACAGCTCGTGACCCAGTACGGCGCGGAGTTCACGTTCGTCGAGGATCTGCAGGATGCCCGTCGTGCAGCAGACGGCCGCGTTGCGAGGATTGCGGCCGGTCGCGAAGGCATTGGGATTGTTGGTCGGGCTGATGTACAGCGCGGGCATCGGCTGATGAGCGGTGGTGGCCAGTTCGCGGACGATCCGGTACATCGCCGGCTGTTCGACCTCGGTGACCGGCTGCGCGTGCATCGACCGCAGCGCGAGCTTGGCGCTGTTGAAGTACGCCCATCCGTTCACGCCGACCGCGAGGGCGACCGACGCGAGCAGAATCCCCGGACTGTTGAACAGCGACCCGATGAACACGATGAGCGCCGACATGCCCACGAGCAGCCCGAAAGTCTTTGCCCCGTTCGCGAAGCTCATTGGTCGCCACTTCCTTCGTTTCGTCGTTCCCTCAATCGAGAAACGACCGCGACACCTGTCGAGGTTCCCGCGTCAGCCCTTCCGAAACGAGATGTCAGCCCAGCTGCGCCCGATCCCACCACTGACTGCGTCAGCCCACCCGTTCCACGGTGTAGTCGACGAGCCGGCCCAGCGCGTCGTTCGCGGGCCCCGAGGGCAGCGTCGCGAGTTCGGCATGCGCCTTGGCGGCGAAATCGGACAGCGTCGCCTTCGCCTTCGCCATCCCGGGCGAGCGATCGAGCAGGGCCAACGCCTCGGTGACGGCGTCGTCGTCGGTGACGGGCCCGTCCAGAAGTTCGCGCAGCCTGTCGCCGTCGGGACCCTCCTCGCGGAGCGCGTACAGAACAGGCAGCGTGTGCACGCCTTCACGCAGGTCGGTCCCGGGTGTCTTGCCCGACTGCGCGGACACCGACGAGATGTCGATGATGTCGTCGGAGATCTGGAACGCGGTGCCGACGGCGTCGCCCAGTCGCTCGAGCGAGGCGACGTGGTCGGCGTCGCCACCGGAGAACGTGCCGCCGAAACGTCCGCAGGCCGCGATCAGCGACCCGGTCTTCTCCCAGACGACGCGCAGATAATGTGCGACGGGATCCTGATCCTTCTTGACACCGATCGTCTCGCGCATCTGACCGGTGACGAGTTCGGCGAACGTGTCGGCGATGATGCGCACGGCCTCGGGACCGAGCGTCGACACCAGTCGTGACGCGTGTGCGAACAGGTAGTCGCCTGCCAGGATCGCGACGCTGTTGCCCCAGCGCGCGTTGGCGCTCTCGGCGCCGCGTCGCATGGACGCCTCGTCCATGACGTCGTCGTGATACAGCGTCGCGAGATGAACGAGTTCGACGACGGTGGCCGCGGTCACCACCGATTCGTCCGACGCGTTCGGTCCCAACTGCGCGGTCAGCACGGTGAAGAGCGGGCGGAACCGCTTGCCACCCGCCTTCGCGAGATGAAGGGCGGCCTCGGTCAGGAAGTCCTCGCCGTCGGAGAGTTCCGAGATCATCAGACTCTCGACGTTCTCCAGTCCTGCGGCCACGGTTCGTGCAAGCTCTGGATCGACCAGATCGACCCCGGCAACGACCGTCGTTCCAGTCGTGTCGTCTGTGCTCACAGTTGTTGGTCCTGTCCTCTTCGTCGTCCGCGGATTCTCGGCGTCTCTCGACGTACCTCGTTCTACCGTAGTGAACCTAGTGGGTGACATGGTTGGAAGGTGTCGTAGCCCATGACGGAAGGTTCGGTTCGGTCGACGAGGGCCGTCGCGCCGCTGCTTTACTGGAAGGCGTGAACGCTCCCCTCTCCACCGACGTTCTCGTCGTCGGAGCCGGCCCGGCCGGCTCCGCTGCTGCCGCGTGGGCTGCCCGCGCCGGCAGGGACGTCGTCCTCGCCGACGCCGCCACCTTCCCCCGCGACAAGACGTGCGGCGACGGTCTGACCCCGCGGGCGATGGCCGAGCTCGATCGGCTGGGTCTCGGCGAATGGGTGCGCGGCCGGGCCGAGAACCGCGGCCTGCGGTTGACGGGATTCGGGCAGGAGTTGCAGCTCGAATGGCCGGGCGGGTCGTTGCCTGCCGTCGGCAGCGCGGTCCCCCGAACGGAACTCGACGACAGAATACGCAGCGCCGCAATCGAATCCGGCGCGACGATGCTCGAAGGCGCGAAAGCCGTCGACGTCCGGCGTGACGGAAATGCGGTCACGGCAGTCGTGTTCGCCGACGGCCGCGAGATTCGGTGCACCAGGGTGATCGTCGCCGACGGTGTGCGTTCCCCCCTCGGCAAGAAACTCGGTCGAGAGTGGCATCGGGACACCACGTTCGGCGTCGCCGCTCGGGCGTACATCGGCTCGGAACGCTCGTCGGATCCGTGGATCTCGTCGCATCTCGAATTGCGCGACGGCGACGGAACTCTCCAGCCCGGTTACGGCTGGATCTTCCCGCTCGGCACCGGCGAGGTGAACATCGGCGTCGGCACACTCGCGACCGCCAAGCGCCCAGGACCCGGCGCGCTGCGGCCGCTGCTGGATCTGTACACGTCGCAGCGTCGCGACGACTGGAAGCTGACCGGCGACCTCCGAGCCGTCGCGTCGGCGCTGCTGCCGATGGGCGGAGCGGTCTCGAACGTCGCAGGCCCCAACTGGGCGATCATCGGCGACGCGGCCGCGTGCGTGAATCCGCTCAACGGCGAGGGCATCGACTACGGTCTCGAGGGCGGGCGCCTGGTCGTCGACATCCTGGACGAGGCCGACCTCACCGAGGTGTGGCCGAAGATTCTGCGCGAGCACTACGGTCAGGCGTTCTCGATCGCGCGACGCCTCGCCGGTCTACTGACGGTGCCGCGGTTCCTGCCCGCCACCGGTCCGATCGGAATGCGGTCGCGCGCACTGATGACCGTCGCCGTCCGCGTCATGGGAAACCTTGTCACCGAGGCGGATTCGGACCTCGTCGCACGCGCGTGGCGCGCGTCGGGCAGTGCGTCGCTGAAGATCGACGAACGCCCGCCGTTCGCGTGATGCGGCTGCGCCACCCGTGCGCGGAAAGTCGGCCACTGGGCCAACTTTCCGCGCACGGGCGCGCTAGCGCACTGCGCGATGCAGCGCGACGACCCCTCCGGTGAGGTTGCGCCACTGGACGTTCGACCACCCACAGTCGGCGATCGTGCGCGCCAGCTCCTCCTGCGTCGGCCACGCGCGGATCGATTCCGCGAGGTAGACGTACGCATCCGGGTTGCTGGACACCGCGCGGGCGACGGCGGGAAGCGCCTTCATCAGGTATTCCATGTACACCGTGCGGAACGGCGCGAAGACCGGCGTCGAGAACTCGCAGACGACGAGCCGACCACCGGGCTTGGTGACGCGGGCGATCTCCCGCAGGCCTGCCCGGAAGTCCGAGACGTTGCGCAGCCCGAACGAGATGGTGGCCGCGTCGAAGCTGGCATCGGCGTACGGCAGGTGCATCGCGTCGCCTGCGACCATCGGCACGGGCCGTCCGGAACCCGCGTGCAGCATGCCTTTCGAGAAATCGGTGGCCACGCACCACGCGCCGCTGCGTGCGAGCTCGACCGTCGACACTCCGGTACCCGCGGCGAGGTCGAGGACCTTCTCCCCCGGCTTCAGGTTCAGCGCGGCCCGAGTGAGCTTGCGCCAACTCCGATCCTGGCCGAACGACAGCACGGTGTTGGTGATGTCGTAACGGCGAGCGACGCCGTCGAACATCGACGCGACCTCGTGTGGGTCCTTCTCGAGCGTTGCACGCGAACTTGTTGGCACGTCTCGAGCTTACTCATGCAGTGCGCAGCGTCCTGCGACGTTCCCAGCCGAGAACGTCGTCGTAGTGCCCGAGCAGTTCGTCGCAGATCGCAGGCCACGTGCGGTGGAGTACCGACTTGCGCGCCGCCTCACCGAAGCGTGCGCGAGTCACCGGCGATCGCAGCGCGGCGACGGCACTCGGCAGCAGCTCGGCGAACCGGTCGACGGGAAGCAGATAGCCGTTGCGGCAGTGCGTGATCAAATCGCGCGGACCTCCGGCGTCGGGACCGATGACCGGGATGCCGCTGGCGAGTGCTTCCTGGACCGCCTGACAGAACGTCTCGTGCTCGCCCGGGTGCACGAAGACGTCGAAGCTGGCATACGCCTGCGCGAGTTCGTCTCCCCCGAGCTGACCCAGGAAGATCGCCGACGGCATCAGCTTCTCCAACGCGTGCCGTTCCGGACCGTCACCGACGACGACGAGTTGCACGTCGTCGGCGATGGACGCGAGACGTTCGACGTGCTTCTCCGGGGCGAGCCTGCCGACGAATCCGACGATCATCTTGCCGTCGGGCGACCAACGTCGACGCAGCGTCTCGCGTCGCGCCGAGGGGGCGAATCGGACGGCGTCGACGCCTCGCGCCCACCGGTGGACCCGCGGAACGCCGTGGTGTTCGAGCGCTTCGACAGCCGACGACGACGGCGCCAACGTCCGTGCGGCACCGCGATGCACGCGACGCGTCCAGCGCCACGCGGCCTTGGATGTCAGCCCGAGGCCGTAGCTTTCGGCGAATCCGGCGACGTCGGTCTGGTACACGGCCACCGCGGGAACACCGATGCGGTTGGCCGCGGCCAGTCCGCCTGCACCGAGCAGGAATGGGGACGCGAGATGAACGACGTCGGGCTCGAACGCCCGGATCGTGGCCGTCAGACCGGGTCCGGGAACACCGACGGGGAGGGAGCTGACCTTGGGGACCATCACCGCAGGTACACGGTTGACGGGGACGCGGCCGTGTTCGACGTCGGCCCGCGGCTTGCCTGCGGGGTTGTCCGGCGCGACGACCATGGCGTCGTGTCCGCCTCGCTCCAGGTGTTCGAGCACTCGGAGAATCGAGTTGGTGACGCCGTTCATGTTGGGCAGGAACGATTCCGCAACGATGGCTACTCGCACGTTCCTCAGTGTGAGGAGCGTCTCGGGCCAGCCGGCTTCGGCGACGTTACGGGCGAGCGAAGTTCACACGAATGCTTCCGTCGCGTCGCGCCGACATAGTTACTGGTTCGTCCACCGCGGAACCGTAGACTGCCGGCATGAAGGCCGAGACTTCGGAGAAGACGACACCGCGGCCGTCGGCGTCGGACACGCGGGCGCGCATCCTCACCGCGGCGAACGAACAGTTCTACGCGAACGGGATTCGCGCGACGAGCGCGGACAAGATCATCGAGCAGGTCGGTATCACGAAGGTGACGTTCTATCGCCACTTTCGCACCAAGAGCGATCTCGTCGTCGCCTATCTGGAAGGGCAGGCAGCAGCAGAACGCGAGTGGTTGACGAGCATTCGCCGCGACGGCGATCCGGCCGGTTCGCTTCGTGCGTTGGCCGCCGGAATTGGGGCCGCGAGCTGCAGGCCGGGCTTTCGAGGATGTGCGTTCATCAACGCCGCAGCGGAGTTCGCCGATCCCGCCGACCCGGTTCGCGTGGCCGTCGACGCGCACCGACAGTGGATTCTGCAGTACTTCGCCGCGCTCGCTGCCGACGCCGGTGTCTCCGAGGTCGCATCCGCAGCACGACAGCTGATGATGTTGCGCGACGGGGCGATGGTGAACGGCTATCTCGGACAATCCGATTCGGTGGCGTCCGTGCTGGAAGCGGCGTTCGTGTCGGTCATCGCGTAGGCCGCCCGAAGAAGACGACGGTGCGGATGCGACCGACGGGCCGCATCCGCACCGGACATCCGTCCGAGCAGTCAGTCGACCCCGACGATGTCCTTCGCCAGTGCGGCGAGACGCGTCTGCGCAGCCGAGACGACGCCCTGACGATTCTTGGTCGCCTCTTCGAACGCGACGATCGTTCTGATGTCGTCCGGGTCCGTCAGCTCCTTGATCTCCGCGACGGCGTCGTTCACGTTGAGCGTGTCGTAGTCGTCGATCGGCAGGTCTCCTGGTTCGAGCGCCGTGCCCGTCCGCACCGAGTGCAGCGCTTCGGCGACGGAATCCGCACCTTCGTCGCGGACGACGTCCTCGGCTGCTTCGAGTGCCGCGTCGCCACCGGCCGACACTGCTCGGGCTGCGATGGTGCCCGCGTGGGCGCCCCTCCCGAGCAACTCCCCGAGGCGGCTCGGGGTCGTGCGCGCGACGTCGACGGCGTAGTCCAGTCCGCGTGCGGACCACGTGGCAGGTGTGCCCACGAGCTTGACGGCGCTGCCTGCCGCCGCCTGCAGCGGAGTCCGTCGGAGAGCCGCGGGGCCACCGAGGGCGTCCTCGGCCAGTACCGTCTGCAGCCAGTCGACGGTCGCGCTGTGCGCGGTGATCAGGCGTTCGGCCAGACGCACGGCCGACGGGACATCGTCCGCCGTCGCGAGCGCCTTGATGTACTTGGCGCGGCCGAGCAGCTGCTGCTCCAACGCCAGATCGCCGAGAAGTGCCTCGTCGAACGGCTGCGCCTGCTCGGCGACGGTCTTGAACAGCGCGAGCGTGCGCCCGAGGAACGGTGCGACGACGTCGGGCAGTCCGCCGAGGTCACGCAGAGTCGTCTCGATCTCCGCGGCCCGCTTCCGACCGTTCTCGGCGTTCTGAAGTAGTTCCGTGCGCACCGCGTCCGTGCGCGCCTGGGCCACGCGTGTTTCCGCGACCTGGATCTCGGTGTTCGTGAGTTGTAGTACGGCCCGCAACTGCGCGAGCAACGTGGATGAAGTCATCGCTAAAGCTCCTTCGGTCGTTGGGTCGTTCTCGTTTCGACGTGTCACCGGGACACGGGCGCTGCGTTACCCACGAGTAGCGAACCCAAACATCGAAGTGCGGCTCAGACGGCCAGGTTCTGCCGTTCGCGTCGTCGCAGCAGGAGCAGCACGGGAACCGCGACGGCCCAGGTCACGACGACGACCGAGCCCGCGGGAACGATGGCGACGGAGGCGTCGCGGCCGGAGACCCGCACGAGATCCGGATCGGACTTGGCGTATTCGACGTCGATGCGCTGGCCGGCGATCAGATTGGTCGGGTACAGCACTCCGAGCTGCGGGTTGTGCGTGACGCCGTCGGGGGTGACGAAGCTGACGGCCGAACGCAGCTTGCCGGCGGAGAGGACCTCGGCCGTGGCAGTGCCTTCGTCGGAGGTGATGGTGCGGTCGTTCTTCCAGGCGGCGACGACCAACAGCACGGCCAACACCGAGATCCCGGTCGCCACGACGATCACGCAGATTCGTGCCCGACGCCACGCCTGCGACCTGCCGTCGTCGCTGTCCCTGGATGCCACGACGGTAGACGTTACTCAGGGGCGCCGACGGGCGTCTGCTCCGGTAGCCTCTGCTGCTATGTCGCGCGACTTCGAGTTCACGGTCTCGTCGGAACACTCTCCCGAGGAGGTCTACGAGGCTCTGAACAGCGAAGAGCAGTGGCTCTCCCGGTTCGAGCGGGCGCAGAAGACCGACGGCTACGAGCTGACCAGACACGATCACGGCGGTCTGACCGTCGACATCACCGACGAAGTCGGCACGTCGGAGCTACCCGGGTTCGTCAAGAAGGTCGTCCGAGGTCGGTTGCTCGTCACTCGAACCGATTCGTGGGGCCCGTTCGACGGCGACCGCGCCGACGGCACCCTGGCCGGGGGCGCGACGGCCATCCCCGCGTCGGTAAACGGAACCATGTCGCTGCGCCCGGACGGCACCGGCTCGATCATCACGGTCAAGGGCACGTCGACCGTCAAGATTCCGCTCATCGGCGGCAAGATCGAGTCGCTCATCAACGACATGGTCCGAGACATGGTCGAGCAGGAAACCCAGGAGACACACGACTGGGCGGCCGAGCGAGAACAGCAGGAAGGCCAGGACTGATCGGGCCGGCAGCGGACGCGCTGCCGGCCCGATCGTCGAACTACGCGTCGTGCACGATCACGCCGCGGATGTTCTTGCCGTCGCGCAGGTCCTGGTATCCCTGGTTGACGTCCTCGAGGCTGTACTTGCTGGTGATGAGCTCGTCCAGTTTCAACTGCCCCGCGTCGTAGAGACGCAGCAGCCGGACGATGTCGTACTGCGGGTTCATCGATCCGAACAGCGTTCCCTTGATGGTCTTCTGATTCAGCGTCAGATCGGTGCCGGACACGTGCACCGTCAGCTTCGTCGGATCCGCCAACCCGGTGATGACGACGGTTCCGCCCTTGCCGATCGCTGCGGTGGCTGCGCTGACGACGTCTTCGTCGACGGTTCCGACGAGGATCAGCGCGGCGTCGGCTCCCTGCCCCCACGTCAGCTCGTTCAGTTTCTCGGCGGCGCTCTCGGCGTCGGCGAAGGCATGCGTCGCCCCGAACTTCAGCGCGGTCTCGCGCTTGAGCGCAACCGGGTCGACGACCACGACGTACTTGCACCCCGCCGCGACCGCGCCCTGCACCGCGTTGATTCCGAGGCCGCCGATTCCGTAGATGATCGCGGTGTCGCCGGCTCGGAGGTTGCCCGCGTTGACGGCGGTTCCCCATCCCGACGGCACTCCGCATCCGACGAGCACGGCAGTCTCGAGCGGCAGCCAGTCGTCGACCTTGACCACGGAGTGCTGCGAGATCGTCGCCCGCTCGGCGAACGTGCCCAGCATGCACATCGCACCGAAATCCGTTCCCTTGGAATGGAATCGGAACGAACCGTCGGGCATCGAACCCTCGAGAATGGTGGCGCCCATGTCGCACAGGTTCTGTCGACCCGTCGCGCAATAGCGACACGTCCCGCAGTTGGGGATGAAACTGCAGACGACGTGATCCCCCGGCTTGACCTTGGTCACGCCCGGTCCGACTTCTTCGATGATGCCCGATCCCTCGTGGCCGCCCACGATCGGGAAGCGTGGAGGCAGATCACCGTCGGTCAGGTGCAGATCCGAATGACACAGCCCCGCTGCCGTGTACTTGATCAACACCTCACCGGGACCGGGTCCGTCGAGTTCGAGCTCCATCAGTTCGAACGGCTTGCCTGCTTCGAGAAGTACTGCTGCTGTGGTCTTCACGTTCTTGTCCTGTCGGTCGAAGTGAAATTCAGAGGGCGATGTTCACTGCTTTGGTCTGGGTGTACAGATCGATGGCCGACGCGCCGAGCTCACGACCCCAACCGGACTGCTTGAATCCGCCGAACGGCATGGCGGTGTCGAAGCCGTTGTACTGGTTGATCCAGACCGAGCCGGCCTTGAGCCGCTTGGCCGTCCTGTGCGCTTTCGAGATGTCGCGCGTCCAGATGCCTGCGGCCAGGCCGTAGATCGAATCGTTGGCCGCGGCGATGGGGCCGTCGTCGGCCGAGAAAGGAAGTGCCGCAACGACGGGGCCGAAGATCTCCTCCTGCACGATCGAGTACGACGGATCGACGTCGACGAACACGGTCGGCTCGACGAAGTATCCCTTGTCGCCCCAACGCTTTCCGCCGGTCAGCGCGCGTGCGCCGTCGGCGATGCCCGCATGGAGGTAGCCGGTCACCTTGTCGAACTGCTCCTGCGAGATCAACGGGCCGAGCTGGGTGGTGGGGTCGAGGCCGGGTCCGATCTTGACCTGGCTCGCCGCGTGCGCGACCGCCTCGGTGAACTTCTCGAAGATCGAGTCCTCGACGTACAGGCGTGTGCCCGCAACGCAGCACTGTCCGTGGTTGAACAGCCACGCGTTCAGCGAACCTTCCACTGCCGCATCGAAATCCGCGTCCGCGTACACGATGTTGGGGCTCTTCCCACCGAGTTCGAGCGTCACCTTCTTCAGGTTGCCCTTGGCCGCGTCGACGATCTTCTTGCCGACCTCGGTCGAACCCGTGAACGCCACCTTGTCGACGTCCTCGTGCCCGGACAGTGCCGCTCCCGCGTCACCGAAGCCGGTCACGACGTTGACGACTCCCGGTGGGAAGCCCGCTTCCTCGAAGACCTCGGCCAGCAGCAGAGCCGTCAGCGGTGTCTGCTCGGCCGGCTTCAGGACGACGGTGTTGCCCGCCGCCAATGCCGGTGCCAGCTTCCACGAGGCCATGAGGATCGGGAAGTTCCACGGGATGATCAGGCCGCACACTCCGATCGCCTCGCGCAGTGTGTAGGCGTGGAATTCACCACCCGGCGCGAAGGGCATCGAGACGTTGACCGTGCTGCCCTCGATCTTCGTCGCCCAGCCCGCGTAGTAGCGGAAAACGTCTGCAGCCCAGGCGACGTCGACAGCACTGGCGATGACGGCGGACTTTCCGTTGTCCAGCGCTTCCAGCTGTCCGAACTCGTCGGCGCGTTCGCTGAGTATGTCGCCGACTCGCCAGATGAGTCGTTCGCGTTCGTTGGCTTTCATGCGCGACCACGGCCCGTCCTCGAACGCCCGACGCGCTGCCCGCACCGCGCGGTCGATGTCCTCGGCCTCGCCGTGGGCGACGTCGGTCAACTTCTCGCCGTCGGCGGGGTTGTACGTCGCGAACGTCCGACCGGACGCCGCGTCGACGAACTGTCCGTCGATGTACAGCTTCTTCGGTCCTGCGAGGAAGTGTCGCGCCTCGCTCGGGATGGGGTGGTCAGCAACGGCCGTCATCGAACGCTCCTTCATATGGTCGATCACTCATGTGATGCAGGCCATATTTCCGTCGCGTGCGGCGGTGTAACTGTTCGATCTTCGAACACACGACACAGGTCGTCCGTCAGCAGGTCACGTCGAGCGCGCGCATCCGCGCGTAGAGGGTGCTGCGACTGATGCCGAGCTGCATGCTGGCGTGAGACTTGTTGCCGCCGCACGTTTTCAGAGCGTCGATGATCGCCGTCCGTTCGGCTTGCTCTCGACCGCCGAGTCGTGACGCGCGCGTACTCGACCGATAATCCTCGGGCAGATCGGCGACGTCGATGCGGTCCGACGACCGGGCGTCGGCCGCGCTGGTCAGCACCACCTTCAGTTCGGCGAAGTTGCCCGGCCAGTGCGCCGACGCGAGTGCGTCGAGTGCGCTGGGCGCCAACCGAACTCCGGGTGCCACGTCGTCGAGCATCGTTCGTGCGAGTTCGGCCATCTCGGATCGACGCTCACGCAGCGGAGTGAGATGCAGTCTGTTCGGACACCGACTGACGAGCGCGGCCGTCGCCGTCGGCAGGTGCGACATGGGTGCGCCGGTCAGCACGACGCGGTGTCCATCGCGCGGGGTCGACACGAGGTCGGTGAGGATCGGCAGCAGCGTTTCCGGCACGAGCTCGACGTCCTCGACGACGATGACCCCCGGTTGGCGTCCGGCGTCGACGAGCCTGCGCGTCCAGTCGTCGACACCGTCGAACGCGATCGACGTCGCGTTGTGCCATCTCACCGGGCCCTCGCCTGCGACCTCCGCCGCGGCGGTGGTCCGACCCGACCCCGGCTCACCACTGATCGACAGAGCACCGGCGTCGGTGCGGGCGAGTCGGACGTCGTGTTCGTAGCGCTGTCGACGCGACGACTGCTCGCTGCGTCGGATCGGCGATCGTTGCTTGTCGGCGAACACGGTGAACAGGGCACCGCCGTCGGCCCCTGCCACCCGGTCGGCCTTGACCTTCGCCCGTATTCCCGACGCGAGGTCGACGGCGACGACGCGGCTGCCGTCGGCACCCAGGTCCAACGCGAGCTCACGCAAGGTGGCGTGATCCTCGGTGTCGAGCACGTCCATCGCGGTTCGGTTGGTGAGCAGGAAGTCGTCGCTGATGGCTGCCACCGCGACGTGTTTGTGGTGCGAGATGCGCTGAAAGGCGTCGACGAGCCGTCGTTCGGACGCTTTCGAGCCCTCGAGCAACCGTGCCTCGATGTCCGACGCGGCTCTCGCCAGGAACGGGGCGAACAGCGGATTGGCATGTGCTGCAACGCCGGTCATGTCCAGAATGCCTTCGACGCGCTTCGTGACCGGATGGATCACCGGGTGGCCGTAACAGCTGAGACCCTTGAAGCTCTCCAGAAAGTGTTCGTCACCGTGGATGACCATGCTTCGCCCGGTCTCGAGTGGCGTGCCGACCGCGTTGGTCCCGGCCGAGTCCTCGCCCAACAGGGCGCCGTCGAACACTCCGAGACGCTCGACGGCACGGCGGATCGTCCCGTCGGCGTACACGGAGGCGACGACGCGGCAGTCGCGGTCGGCAAGCAGCACGCAGAACCCGGTGCCCGCAATCTGTTGCCCGACTTGTTCGAGCACCGGCGCGGCGGCGCGCAGTAGCCTGCTGTCGACCTCGACCTGGACATCGACGGCGACCGTCGCCGACGGGTCGACACCGCTGAGAAGCGACCGCTTCCACGACAGTGCGATCTCAGGGCGGACCGGGTGCTGTTCGATAGTGACGATCGTGGCACCTCCGACGTTCCTACTGTGTTCCAGATCATAGTCTCGCGTAGGAATGACCCGAAACTGTTCGGAATTCGTACAGCTAGAGCCGCGCCCTGATCCCCGCGTGCAGTTCGCGCAGGCCGGAGCGTTCGGTCGTCACTTCGAGCACCCTGATCTGATCCGCGCTGTCCTGGAGGGCGGTGGCGAGCTGGGCTGTGTCCACACTCCTGTGCTCGATCCGATACGCCGCGCACAGTGCCGCGAGATCCATGCCGTGCGGCGTGCCGAACACGCGCTCGAATGCGCCCGCGTACTGCGGATCGCCCTGCTCGAGCAGTTCGAAGATGCCGCCGCCGTCGTCGTTGGCCACGACGATCGTCAGATCCTTCGGCCGCGGCTCGCCGGACCCGATCAGCAGGCCCGACGCGTCGTGCAGGAACGTCAGGTCGCCGAGCAGCGCGATCGTGCGCCCACCCCGGGACAGCGCCGCGCCGACGGCCGTCGACACGGTTCCGTCGATGCCCGCGACGCCGCGGTTGGACAGCACACGCACGCCGGGCGCGGGATAGCTGACCAGGGCCGCGTCGCGCACGGGGTTGGAGGCGCCGAGCAGCAGTTGGTCGCCGTCACGCAAGGACGACATGACCGTCGCAGCCACGTGCAGACCCGTCGGCTTCGGGTGCGACGCGAGCTGGTCGCGGACCGCGAGATCGGCCTTGGCCGACAGCGTCCGGCAGCGTTCGATCCACGCGTCCCGCGGGGAGCCCGACACGACCGCACGCGTGCCCGTCGCGAGGACGTTGCCGGAGACGTCGGGCCAGCGCGGACCCGTCGTCAGAGCGAAGACGTCGACAGCCGGATCCGCGAGGAGGGCCGACACCGGTCGGTGCAGCGTCGGACGTCCGGTAATGATCGCCTGCCGCGGCTTCAGCTGCGACAGAGCCATCGGGTGCAGCGGGAGACCGTGCAGCGGCGCGGTCGGCTCGGCGACGGTCGGCAGACCTGCGAGCTCGGGGCGCAGCGCCGCACCGTGACCGGAGACGACGATCGTGTCGACCGACAGATCGATGTCGACGGGAACGTCGAGGGTCGCCTGCTGCGTCGTCGTCCATGCTGCGCCGCCGTCGCGACCTTCGGGCGCGGGTGTGGGGTCGGCGAGATCCGGCACGAGCGGCTCACGCAGCGGGATGTCGAAATGCACCGGGCCTGCGTTCCCGGATCGCGTGCCGCGGGCTGCGGCGAGGACGCGGCACACCGCGCTACGCCACTGGCTGTTCTGGCCTGCGTCGTCCTCGGCGAGGCCGAGGCTGATCGTCGCGCGCACCTGGCTGCCGAACAGACCGAGCTGCTCGATGGTCTGGTTCGCGCCGGTCCCGAGCATCTCGTAAGGCCGGTTCGCGCTCAGTACGATCAGCGGGACGCGCGCGTAGTTGGCTTCGAGGACCGCGGGACCGAGATTCGCGACGGCCGTGCCCGACGTCATGACGACCGGAACCGGACGGCCACTGCCCATGATCAGGCCGATCGCGAGGAAGCCCGCGGTCCGCTCGTCGATGCGCATGTGCAGACTCAGACGGCCCTCGGCGTCGGCTTCCTGCAGCGCGAACGCCAGCGGCGCGTTCCGGGAGCCTGGGCACAACACGACGTCGCGGACGCCGCCGCGCACGAGTTCGTCGACGACGGCGGCAGCCTGAGCAGTGGATGGGTTCACTACTTCAGATTGTCAGATTCTCGGGTGGAGGCGTCGGTCGGCCCGAGTGCATGGTCTTTGACAGGATGGATCGGTGCGAACAGTCTTCGATGCGGCCGAGTTGCCGTCACGCGCCTTCTATCCCCTGCTCACGGCGTCCGTCGTGCCGCGTCCCATCGCGTGGGTGTCGACGGTGTCGGCCGACGGCGTGGCCAATCTCGCGCCCTACAGCTTCTTCTCGGTGTCGTCGGCGAACCCGCCTGTCGTGCAATTCACGTCCGTCGGCCGCAAGGACAGCCTGCGGAACATCGAGGCGACGGGCGAGTTCGTGATCAACCTGGCCACCGAGCCGTTGCTCGAACAGGTCAACGCGTCGTCCGCCGGCTACGACCACGGTGTCAGTGAGCTGGACGAGCTCGGCATCGCGAGCGAACCGAGCGAGAGAGTCAAGGCGCCTCGCGTCGCGGCATCACCGATCGCGATCGAGGCGACGCTTCACCGCGTCGTCGAGGTCGGTAACTCGTTCGTCGTGATGGGCGACGTCGTCGCGGTGGCCGTCCGTCCCGAGTTCCTCGCTGCCGACGGGCTGCCGTCGTTCGAGGCGATCGCACCGCTGAGCCGGCTCGGGCGTACCGAGTGGGGACTGCCGCCCGCGGTGACGTCGATCGAGCGTCCTGGCACCCCTTCCTGACGCGCAGGCAGACGCTCGGTTTTACAGTTCATTCATGCACGAAGCTCGACACGGCCACACCGTCGTCCCCGACATCGTCGACGTCGACGGCAGATCGTTCGCCACTCTCCGGGCCCGACCGGTTCCGCGCGAGGAGCGCTATCGTCTCGGAAAAAGCTTGCGCGACAAGGTGTCTCGCGAGTCGATGGGCGACTGGACACCGCCCGCGAACCGGCTCGACCCGATCCGTCAGATCGAGTTCTCGCACGACGGGCGCATCGACTGGCTGATCCCTGTCCGCGTCGAGCGGATGGTCGAATCGCCGTACGGGTTCCTGCGTGGAACCGCGATCGTCATGGCACGCGACGTCGCGATGTTGCCGTCGACGGGGATCACGCCCGTCGTCAGCGGTGACTCGCACCTCGGTAACTTCGGCTTCTACGCCTCCCCCGAACGCGATCTGGTCATCGACCTCAACGACTTCGACGAGGCCCACCCCGGCGCGTGGGAATGGGATCTACGACGCCTCGCCGCCAGCATCTGGGTGGCGGGCCGGCAGAACGGACGCACCGAGCAGCAGTGCGAGGAAGCCGTCGTCGCGTGTGTTCGGGCGTATCGCATCGAGGTGTCGCGTCTGGCGGACGAGCCGCTGATGTCGCGCTCGTTCCAGCGTCTGACCGCCGACAGGCTCGAGGCCGACGCCACCGAGGGTTCGCTGCGCAAGGAGATCAAGCGGGCGACCAAGAAGGCCAGGCGACGCACGAGCGACCGTGTGCTGCCGCAGTTCACCGAGGAGCACGAGGGCAAGCGGCGGCTCGTCGAGGAGCCGCCGATCACCACGCGCATCTCGGCGCGCGACGAGGAGCTGCTCGCCGAAGGACTCGACGAGTATCTGACGACGCTGTCTCCGCACTGGCGGCGAGTGCTCGGCGGATACACGTTGATCGACGTCGCGCATCGGGTCGTGGGCGTCGGCAGTGTCGGGCTGCGCGCCTACGTCGCACTGCTGGAGGGATCGAGTCCCGACGACGTCGTGTTCCTGCAGCTCAAGCAGGCCAGGCGTTCGGTGCTGGCGCCGTACGTGCACGGTGAGTCGGCGTGGCACGCGCATCAGGGACAACGCGTCGTCGAGTACCAGCAAGATCTGCAGACGGTGAGCGACCCTCTGCTGGGGTGGACGACGATCGACGGGCGTCAGTACTACGTGCGGCAGTTCAGGAACATGAAGGGCACGATCGACCTCGGATCGATCGATGCGCCTGCGCTCGTGGACTATGCGGGCGTCGTCGGCCGGCTGTTGGCGAAGGGACACGCCCGCACGAGTGGGGCGTCGATGATCGCGGGTTACCTGGGCACGTCCGATGCGGTGGACGTCGCGTTGAGCAGGTTCGCACGGTTGTACGCGGATCAGACCGAGGCCGATCATGCGTTGCTGGTCGAGGCTGTGCGGGCGGGCCGCTTCGCGACCCACGTGCACGGAAATACATAGCCGCCATGTGCACGGAAATACATAGCGGGCTATGCATTTCCGTGCACGTGCGCCGAAGGCGCCTATCCGGCGTACTTGGTGACCAGTGCGCCCAGACGCGGGAGCGCCTCGGCGACGTTCTTCTGCGCCGAACCGCGCAGGCTGCCGTAGAACTTCTTCACGACGCCCTTGTCGGTCTCCTCGATGCGCGAGTCGGTGACCGACAGCAGCGCGTTCGAGACCTGGTCGGAGTTCGCGACGAGGTAGTCGGCGAACGTTCCTGCCGGCGCAGCGTTGTAGGACTGCCAGAACGGCTCGAGCTGCGTGACGAAGTCGGGCCACAGCGCTTCCACGGCCCGCTCGATGTACGACGGTCCGACCTTCTTGACGGCACCGTAGCCGCCCTTGACGGCGAGGCCGCTTGCGCCCTTCTTGTCCGACACCTCGGCGTCGATCAGTTCGATGACGTCGGCGAGCAGCACGTCGCGCTTCGACTCGTCGAGCAACGATTCCTTCAGAGCAGCAACCACTTCGACTTTCCTCCCGGGTATTTACAGGTCAGTACGTAACCGCCGGAAGATTACCGCAGGTGCGTGTAGGTCCGCCGAAGTCGCTGGTGCCACCACCTGGTTCGCTCGTCGGACGCGGCGAGTGCGCGCAACCGTTCGGGGGCGGGTTCGACGGGTCCGGCCGGGAGGGTTCCGTCGACCAGTTCGGCCCCGTCCGCGACGTCCGTTTCCAGCAGGCTTCCGGTGCCGAGTCCACACGCGAACTCGAGCCGTGGAATCGCCGACGCGGCCGCGAGTCCCGACGCCATCCCGACGGCCGAATCGAGTGCGCTGGAGACGACGACGGGCACGCCGTATTCGCCGAGTTCACCGGCCAGCTCGAGCAGCGCTCGCATACCGCCCAGCGGGGCGACCTTGAGCACAGCGACGTCCGCTCCCCCGGCCCGCACGACGCGCAGCGGGTCCTCGGCGCGCCTGATGCTCTCGTCGGCGGCGATGCGCACTCCGGGCAGCCTCCTGCGGACCTCGACGAGCTCGGGAACCGTCGCGCAGGGTTGTTCGGCGTATTCGAGGTCTCCGTCCTCGGTCAGCAACGTGAGGGCTTCGACTGCCTGGTCGACGGTCCATCCGCCGTTGGCGTCGACGCGCACCCGCGGGATCTCGGCGCGCACTGCCCGGACGCGTTCGACGTCGTCGGCCAGCGTCTGTCCTTTTTCTGCGACCTTCACCTTCGCGGTGTCGACGCCGGGGTACCGCGCGAGAATGCCGGGTACGTCGGCCGCGGAGACGGCAGGCACGGTCGCGTTCACGCGCACTCGTGCGCGATAGGGCTCGGGCGGTCCGTCCCATGCAGCTTCGATCGCCGAACGCAGCCACGGCGCCGACTCCTGGTCGTCGTACTCGACGAACGGCGAGAACTCGCCCCACC